>JBEKWK010000138.1:0-15194 GCA_049513175.1 FCB group bacterium | reverse complement strand
GAAGTAAACAGTTTATTAACTTATTAACAAAAAAGAAAAAAAGTAGCAAAAAAAGAAAAAATTACATTTATAATTAATTATTTATTAATATTATAGTGTAAAGTATTTTCAGGACGCTACAGTGTAGAAAGGTATATATATGAAAATTAAAAATATTTTAACAGACAACAAGACCACAAAAATATTCAATATTATTAATGACGATGATGATGATAATCCGTTAAATTGGCAGATAGAGACTACTGATTTAGAATTAATACCTTATATAGAAGGTCATTTTATAGTAAAAGCTTTAGAAGTATATGCAGATAAAACTGTTGATTGTTATATTAATATGGTAACACCGGAAAGAATTTCAGATTATATATTTAAAATAGAAAACGAGAATATTATCTGTAGTCCTTTTTATAAACAAAATCATTCAATTATATCTGCCGTACCTTCTGATTGTTTTGGTAACTATGATTTATATTATGCAAAAGAGAATCCGCAAATAGGCATTGATATACTAAAAGAAGGTTTATCAAAAGCCAAAAATAAAAGTTTTATAGCAGAAGAATTGGGTTACATTTTAAGTGATGAAAACAGGATAACCGAAGCAATTGAAGCATTCTTAATTAGTGAAAACAATAACCCTTCTTCCGAAGGTATTTATTGTGAACTTGCGGATTTATATAAGCAACTTGGAAATTTTGAAAAACAAAAATATTATCTTGATAAATTTGAAACACTAAATGAAATTAGCATTAAACGCAATAAAAAACTTTATAAAAAAGGGATATTTAAAAGATTTATAAAATTTTTAAGTAGTTAAATTACTTTTTAGAATAGAATTACAAATAAAGAATTTACCAACTTGAAGTCGCAAATTGCGACTTCAAGTTGGTAATAAATTAATAAATAAACCACTTATAATCTTGATGTTGCAAATTGCAACTTCAAGTATAACTTTCCCCTTCTGTCAAAGGGGATATAAAATAGTCCGTCGGATAAATCTAACGGTAATAATAAAAAAATTTTTCTAACAACTAACAACAAACAACTGTTTACAATAATGTTCTTTGAAAAAATTACGAATGATGAGAAATATAATCCGCTACATGGTCAACAAGGGAAATCATTTTGGAATATTGCATTCGCTTGGGTCCGATTAATCCGATGGAACCTGACGCTGAGCCGATGTTATAAGAAGAGACAATCAGGCTGTAATCTTCAAGCAATTCATTTTGCATTTCCTTGCCTATGATTACTTTTATACCGCCTTCGGTATATTCATACTGGTCGAGTAAGTGGATGATTATGTCTTCGTTTTCAATTAGTTCAATTATCCCTTTTGCTTTGCCAAGGTCATCGAATTCGGGATTATTCAGTAGATTGGGAGCTCCTGCGATGTGGATTCTGTCTCCAACATTTCGGGTGTCGAATATCTTGTCAATACTGTTAACAAAAAGCCTGACAAGAGGATAGTTCCTAATATCCATGTCATTGAGCATTGTCGGGAAATTATCTTTCAAATATTTTAGCGGTTTGTTACTTATCTTTTCGTTAATATAGCTCGAAATATCTTCGAGATATTTGTAATCAATTTCAAATTCCGCTTCGAGAGTAACTGTCCGTACTATATTGGAAGCGAGTGCTATAACGACGAGGAGTTTATTCGATGATAAGGATATTAACTCAATTTTCTGAACGATTAAATCAGAGAGATGCGGAATCTTTACAATGCCGAGATAGCGGGATAACATTCCCAGGAGCCTTGAAGCATCTTTCAATACAGTTTCGTTTGAGCTGACGGATAGTTCATTTTTTAATGTAAGTAAATCAGGTTCGCTAAGGTCATCTCCGGTAGGTATGGAATCAACATAGAACCTGTATCCTTTGTCGGTCGGCACCCTGCCTGCGGAAGTATGAGGATGGCTGATAAAATCTTTTTCTTCGAGGTCAGCCATTACATTACGAATAGTAGCCGGGCTGAGCTTTAATTCTCTTTCAAGATATTTTGCAAGGTGTCTTGAACCAATAGGAGCGGCTTTCAGGATATATAATTGAATAATAGTCCGGAGAATATATTTTTCTCTTTCGTTTAGTTTCCTTGCTTCGGAGTCGTTTGATATATAAACATCCTGTACAGTCATTTTCAGATATTTGAAATTTCTGAATAATTAATTGTTCTTGTTTTTAAACTTTTCCTTCAATTTCTTTGCAACAAAATCAGGAACAAACTCATTGACATTCTGCCCCAAGCCTGACAATTCCCTGATAATGCTTGAATTTAAATAGGTATATTTTTCATGTGGCATCAGGAAAATTGTTGCAACTTCGGGAACTAATTTCCTGTTCATCAGGGCAATCTGGAACTCATATTCAAAATCGGAAATAGCCCTGATACCGCGAATCAAAGCGACGGCATTCTTCTTATGTGCATAATCAACAACCAACCCCTGGAACATTTCCACTTCGACATTCGGTAGATTTTTCAGAGATACCTTCGCCATTTCCAAACGTTCTTCATCGGTAAATAAAGTTGTTTTTTTTGAATTGACTGCTACAACTACGAAAATCTTATCGAACATTTGGCTTGCACGTTCAATAACGTCAACATGCCCATTTGTGATTGGGTCAAATGTTCCGGGATATACTGCTATTCTATTCATAATCAGTTGTCAGTATTCAGTTATCAGTTGTCAGTTGTTAGTTATCAGTAATCAGTTTTCTTTGTTAATTTTTAATTCTTAATTTTTAATTCTTAATTAATTTACTACCTTGTAGCCGATTTCTTCGACGGCTTTTGTTAGGTCAATAATATTGAAATTCCCTTGTACGATTGCCGCTTTGTCATTAAGACTGACTTCGACATCGGTAACACCGCTTATACCGGAAATTGTATTCTTAACATTCATCACGCAATGATTGCAAGTCATGCCATCAATGTTAATTTTTGTTCCTTTTGTTTCGTCCACTTTTGTTCCTTTTAATTTAGTTTGAATAAACTTCCTGTACAATGACATTAAAATTAAAACAAAAAATATAATTCCCAAAACTAATTTTAAATAATCCGTAGAATTGTCATCATGATGGTGGTGGTGCATTTCATTCAGAAACGTCATTGCATCTATGTTAGCTAAATAATAAACATAATTCAGAAGATAGCCGAATGCAATAGCACAAATACCTATAACCGCCAGATATACAGTTGTAACTTTTTTACCTAAAGCTTTTGATACTATTGCAATGGATGCGGCATTAGTTGCAGGTCCGGTAACAAGAAAAACGAATGCAACTCCAGGAGAAAATCCCTTTAGCATTAATGTAACGGCTATTGGTATAGATGCGGTAGCACAAACATACATCGGTATTCCAACAGCCATCATAATTAGCATCCCGAGTAACCCATTATTAACGCTTGTGTTTTTAAAAAATCCTTCAGGGATAAAATATGAAATCATTCCGGATATAAGCAGACCGACAATAAATTGAACTGCAATGTCATCAATAAATTCAATATAAGAATATTTCAGAGATTTTAATATTTTTTCACTTATAGTTTCCTTTGGTTGTAAATCAACGTTACTCAAATGTAGTTCATTAATTTTGATTAAAGGTTCATCTTCAATTTTAGGTTTGTCCTTAACAAAGCCGACAGCAACCCCTCCAATGATTCCCATAATCAATGCGACAACAGGACGGAAGATAGCAAAAATCCATCCCATCATTCCATAGGTTGCAATGATGCTGTCAACTCCGGTTTGGGGTGTAGATATAAGAAATGAAATTGTCGCACCTTTGGAAGCACCGTTTTTAGACATATAAATTGTCGAGGGGATTACCCCGCATGAGCATAATGGAAGAGGTACGCCAAGCATTGCCGCTTTCAATACTGATGCAAAATTATTTTTTCCGACATGCTTAATTATCAACTCTTTTGTGAAAAAAAGATTAAGAATCAATACAAAAAATAATCCCAGCATCAAATAAGGAGCCATCTCTAAAAACAGATTTACTGTTTCTTTCAGGATATCTATTACAAACATTATTCACTCAAATAAAAAAAATAATTTAACAAATATAAATTTAATCATTAAATATCAATGAAGTTTTATTCAATATTTTATTTTTTGGATTAATGAATATTACAGTACATATCAGAACCTTCTTCTTAGTTTTAAAGAATAATTTTTATATGAATAATTTTAATATATTTAAACCTTAACAATATTATTGTTTTCTCATTTAAAAATAAAATTTTTATATTGTATTATTGTAATTAAGGAATTTTAAATTTCATTAGATACAATTAAGTCAATATCATTAAATTATATAAATTTATAAAATCAGGAGTGATTAAATGAAAAAAATTAAGCTTCAAGGGACGATTACGGCACTTGTAACACCTTTCAAAAAAGATGGCTCAATTGATTTTGCAAGTTTCGATAAGCTAATAGATTATCAAGTCGAAAACAAGATTGAAGGAATAGTGATATGCGGCTCTACCGGAGAATCAGCAACACTTACTCTCAAAGAAAAAATGGCTTTGATTGTCCATACGGTAGAATATGCGGCAGGAAGGATTTTAGTAATAGCAGGTACGGGAAGTAACGAAACCGAGCAATCTCTGAACATGACTCATTATGCCTATGAGCATGGTGCCGATGCTGTGCTTCTTGTTGTTCCTTATTATAATAAACCGACACAGGACGGTTTGTTCGAGCATTTTCGGCTGATTGCTCACTCTGTTGATATACCCCAGATTTTATATAATGTACCTGGTAGAACCGGAACAAATATGCTTGCTGAAACTCAAGTGAGAATAGCCGAAGAATGTCCGACTGTTATAGGTACCAAAGAAGCCTCAGGAAATTTAGAGCAGATGATGCAAATTATTAAACATGCACCAAATCATTTTAATCTTCTGTCAGGTGATGATGTTTTGACAATTCCAATAATTTCAATAGGAGGGAAAGGTATTATTTCTGTCATTGCAAATTATGCTCCAAAAGATTTTGGTGAATGTGTCAGATTAGCTTTGAGAGGTAAATATTCCGAAGCTATGAAAATTCATTACCAATTATTCGAACTGATGAAACTTAATTTTATAGAATCCAATCCTGCTCCTGCAAAATGCGCTCTGTCGTTAATGGGCAAGATTAAAGATTCAATAAGGCTACCTTTGCTACCCGTTTCAATTGAAAATAAGAAAAAAATTAAAGAAGCACTAATTAAGGCAGAATTGCTCTAATATGAAATATGATTTAAAATTTTCAAAAAAGATAGTTGATGCAAAATAATAATTTCAAAAGTCAAAGGAATACATATAAATTATTAGAGAAAATAACCTCACAAAAATTCAAAAGCGAGCTGAGCTTATTGAAAACTTTGGTTCAGGACTTAGTAAATCACAAGGAATTTGGTGTGATTGGCGGAAGGATTTGGCAGATTAATCCCGTTGAAAATGTTTATTCTTTAAAGTATCAATTTGGGAATCTAAAAAAAATTCCTTCAGATTATTCTTTAGCTATTGACGAACAACCTATATTAAATAAGCTTATCCGGCAAAGAACAATTACTAATGTGGAGACTGACCCATTGCTGCAAAGCAAAGGGATTGACGTATACTCTCTTACAGGTGTGGGTGAAATTTTAAAGCTTAAAAGCGGTAAATATTATAAATATGCTATTGGTTTTAATGCTCCTGAGATTTTGCAAACTCTAAATGAAACTTTAAATATACTCAGCGGTGTAACTTCTGTAGCTTTACGAAATCTCACAGCTCAAGCCGCCCATAAGAAAATTCGTAGGGATATAGTTAAAGCTTCTGAAATCCAGAGAAATCTTTTGCCTGACCACAAAATCAAATTCTATGATTATGATGTATTCGGTATATGCATTCCTGACAGTGAGGTAAGCGGGGATTATTTTGATTATTTAAAAAACGCAGATTTCGAGGAAGAACGGCTTGGAATTGTGATTAGCGATGCTTCCAGCAAGGGGTTGCCTGCTGCTGTACAATCTCTTTTTCTTTCAGGTGCTATGAGAATGGGTCTCGGTTTTGCTACAAAAATGTCATCTCTTTTTTCGAGACTTAATACTTTAATTTGGGAAACTTTCCCTAATGAACGCTTCGTTACCTTGTTCTATTGCGAACTTACATTGTCATCTAACCGTCTTGCACTTTATACTAATGCAGGACATTGCAGTCCTATTCATTATCATCCCGATACAGATGAAATCAAATTCTTAGGTCCTACAGGCGGTATGCTTGGCGTAGTGGAAAATCAAAAATTCGGGGTGGAAAATATAAGAATGCGTCCGGGGGATGTACTTATTCTTTATACTGACGGTATAACGGAAAGCCAGGACAATATGGGTAATATGTTCGGTGAAGACAGATTGATTGAACTTATTAAGAAATATCATAGTGAAAGCCCTGAAGCTATAGCTTATAATATTCTTGAAGAAGTGCAGAAATTTACTATTGATTCTCTTTATAGTGATGATAAAACTCTGGTAGTAGTTAAAAGGGATAGTAATTAAATCAGTTAGCAGTTAGTAGTTAGTAGTTAACGGTTGTTGTTAATGGTTGTTAGTTGATAGTTTTATAAAATAATTAAAGCAAACAAAATATATTTTTTATTTTTATATTATTCTGTTATCTTTGTGGCAATATAAAATTATTAAAATCCAATTAAAATGAAATCAATTTTTATTTTTTTTAATTTATGTTTTATTTCTTAATAAATTGGAGGATTTTATGAAATTTAAAATTACAATTGCAATTTTCGCATTGTTGATTATCTGTTCCACAAATCTTTGGGCGCAAAGGTATTCTCATTCAATATCCGCAAATCCAATTGGACTTGTTTTTGGTATATTTAATGCCACTTATGAGCAACAAACAGCACCGATTAACTCATTTACCGTATTCGGTAATTATTGGTCTGTTTTAGATTGGTCTGCTTATGGATTTGGTGGTTCATATCGCTGGTATCCTCATTTATTCGAGGACGGCAAGAAACCACTGGAAGGTTTCAGTGTAGGCCCAAGGGCTGATATTGGTTTCTGGAGCTGGACCGGGTTTGGTTCGTATTCCGGTTATGGAGGCACATCTATAGCAATCGGCGGTGAAGCCGCATATAAATGGGTCTTCGGTGGTTTTGTAGTTGAACCGATAATTGTACTGGAGATTAATGTGTCAAAAGTTGTAGGTTATACTAATTATAATGCTTTTGCCGGTGGCTGTAACCTTGGCTATGCCTGGTAAAATTTCTAATTAATACCATAACAATTTTTTTTAATTTATTCTGTTTTGGCTATATGTTATTTCAATATTTAAATTTGAAACGCCCGTTGAATAAAAGCGAATCTTTTTCAATTATAGGTATTTTATAAGTAGTGTGAATAGGAAATGTACCATCATACAATATGGTATCATGAGTTTCATAGAGGATTTTATCGGCATAAATTTTTGAGTACATAAATGCCCAAACCTCCCTTTTATCTTTGTCAAAAGCAAATGAAACATCAGAATAATTTCTACCGCTACCGCAGAAAATTGTTGTATCCTTTGTTCCATCCGGGGACCTTTGCAATCTGAATCTTAACCATGGGATTACATCATTGACAGTGTCTCCCCAAATCTGTACCGGAAGTCCGTTTATGGGTACTGAATCCAGATATAATCCTAAGTGATTTATAGTTATCCTTCCTGAAAATTGAGATGTATCACTAGGAGCATCAAGGTTAATTTTTAACCATATGACAGGTACTTGACCAAAAGTATCTATTTGTGCATATACATCATGTACTATATAATTTTTCGCTGTATCGTTTTCTTCTGTTGTCATTGTGGTAAGGTTAGGATAGATTCTACCTTTTACCAAAGGTATTATCGTAGGACCATCTAAATCCATAGGAGATTTACATGCACCAAGAATTAAAGTTAAGATTAATATTAGAATTATTTTTTTCATTTTTATATTTTATATTTACTATCTAATTTATAGGTTAACAAACATTCCATAAGTTATTCCTAACTTTTTAGTAGTATACCAGGTTCCTTCATATTGATAAAAAAGGATAGTGCTTTCGAATCCCAGTTGGAATCCGAAACCGGAATAGGGATTGAATTGCAAACCTACTATGCCTTTACTAATAGGTCCTATAACTGTACCGCCTAAAATAAATTGATAAAATGGCTGTCCGTATCCTAACCATGGTAGTCTATCATAGGCTAACCCTTTCAATGATGGTCCAAACCAGGTTATTTGATGATTTTTCCCGTTCCAACCGTGGTTTATGTCGCCATTTTCAAAAACCCAAAGTCCGAATGGTTCCTGACCAATTTCCATACCAATTGTCATATTTTTATAAAGATGAGTATAAAGTCCAATACCGATATTGCTTAACATAGAGTTAGACTCAGGAATCAGGTTGGCTGATGGGAAAGAAGCTCCTGAAATTCCTCTTAATTGAAATGAATAACCGAGTTCCTTGGATTGAGTATCACTTAAGTTCATTGTATTGGGTATTGAAGGTGCCTGAACATTGGTTCCCAAGAAAGCAGTACCCTGCATTTTATTATTCGATTGAACAATTTGTGAAATTCCAACCAAGTTATGATTTTCAGCTATATTATTTGTGTTGTCTTTTACATTAGCATCATTTACATTTTCTGCAATAGCAGGTTCAGTTATATTAGGTTGTGAATTTGAACCTGATAACTGATTATTTGTTTTTCTATTCGTATTACTAACATTATTAGTAATTTTTGGGATATTATTTTTAGATAAATTACCAGTATTTTTTTCGGTATTATTTCCATAAGAAGATACCACAGGGACATTATCTTTATAATAATTAGCGGCATTGAAATTTACTGCTGATTTATTATAGTTCATAAAAAGCAAAGCCGTAATCAAAGATGCACCAATTGCAGATACTACCGGAGCCCACATTTTACTCAGCAATCCGCTGAAATAGCTTGCAACAGGCTGAACTATTGTTGGTGCCTGCACAGGAACTGTTTCAAACGGAGTCAATCCCACCGATGCAAAAACTGCTTTTGTAGCGGTTGATGTGGGAGAGAAAGCCTCTATATCATTGCGAACGGATTCCCTGATTGCAATAATTTCACGCATTTGATTTTTCAATTCGTCGCTTGATGCAAGTGCGTTGTATAATGTTGTTTCCTGAGTACTGTCAAGTTCACCATCCATCAATAAATGAAGCATTTCGGACGGTGTTTCTGCCGTTAATCCTGTCATAGTCCTGATTTTCTATATTTGTAAAACATTTTCATATTATCTATTCTAATTTTGATAATTCCGCTAAATATGGCTGTAAAATTTCTCTGACCTTTTCCTTTGCACGATAAATTCTAATTTTTACAGTACTGACACTCATATTTAAAACTTCCCCGATTTCCTGGTACGACATACCGTCATATTCTCTTAAGATAAAAACCTCCCTATATTCCGGCTGTAATAGCTCAAGGGCTGATTTAATAAGGTTCAGCAAATCGTCTTTTTCAGGTCTGTTATCATCCTGTATAGACATATAGTCATCGAAGCTAACAATTTTTCTTTCATTTCTTTTCAAATTAATGCATACATTATGTGCAATTCTCATAATGAAAGCAGAAATATTTGTCATAAGCCTCTGTTGTTTTCGGCTTTCGAAAAATTTGACAAAAATTTCCTGGTATGCATCCTCTGCTTCTTCTTTATTTCCAAGGAACCTTCTGCAATAGGCGTAGAGCCGTGTTGAGTAGCGTATATACAACTCTGCAAATGCTTTCCGGGCTGTCTTTTCGTCGGTACTCATCAACCCGTATAGCTCAATATCGCTTAAGTTCTCCATATTTTGCACAATTTTATATGTAATAACAATTTAAAACAGAAAAAGTTACATGAATTATTAAATTTTTTTGCTTATTTAGTTAACTCAAAGGACTTAACTCTTTTATTTTTAATGCTCTTACTATAATAAAACTTATTCTTTAAGAATATTGACTATTTACTTAAATAATTCTTTTAATTTTCAGGATACTTAGGTTCTGTTGGTGGAAGAATAGTTATAGTAACTTTTTTAGGTGAATTCTTTGCGTTGCAGTTAATTGTAAAAGTCATAATGTTATTATCACCATGTACTCCGTCAAGATTAATATATAGCATGATTTTCCCTTCACTTGCTGAATCTATTTTTGAATTTAGAATTGTTGTCATACCGCAATAGCAGGAAGTGGTAACATTTTGAATTACCAATGTACTCCCGCCTTTATTGAAAACTTTTAATTCTTTTGATATGAATCTGCCTGTTGGTCTCGGCACTTCGAATGATGCAGGTTCTACCTCTATAATTGGTGGATTGAGAGAATCGTACTTAACAGGTGTCTCATTATTTTCATCTTGAGATTTTATAGTATGTTGATTTAAAATAATTCCAATGCAAAGTACGAATGCTATAGTTAGTATTGTTTTCATATGATTATTCCCATAAATTTTTTAGCATCTCATCAAAATCGAAGAAGCCTTTTTTGCCGTGGATCCATTTCGCTGCAGTCAATGCACCCATAGCAAAACCACTCCTATTCTTCGCCCTGTGTGTTAACTCAATAGTATCTGCAAGCGAATCAATATAAACCGTATGTGTACCAAAAATCTCACCGCCGCGTGTAGAGCTTACATGAAGCTGTTCAGGGGCTATAGGTCCATCCATTGCATAGGTTATTATTTCCTTTTTTAAATCTACTTCTTTTATTATGATATCAGCAAGTGTCATCGCAGTGCCGCTTGGGCTGTCTTTTTTTCGTTTATGATGGATTTCATGCAGCATAATATCATAACCATCAATTTTGTTCATCAATTGCGATGCATATCTGAGAGTCCTTGAAAACATCTGCATTCCAATAGAAAAATTAGAGCTGTGTATAAATCCGATGCCCGAAAATTTGACCATATCTTTTATTATAGATTCCTTATGCAGCCAACCGGTTGTTCCAAGAACTATATTTTTTTGCATATTCGATAAAATCTTAATATTCTCCATCACCGCATCAGGTAAAGTAAAATCAATTGCTACCTCAAAATCATAACTCTTTTGAGGTTCAATCGGAGAATCAATATCAAAGATATCAGTTACAATAAACTGCTGCTGTTTGGCTAAAAGTTCTATCTCTTTCCCCATAAAGCCATAGCCTACTATTGCAATTTTTGGAAGGTTATTATTCATAATTATTATTTATTTTGAAAATAGAAAATTAACTTTACGAATATACTAATACACAATAGGATTTAAAAGTAAATTCTTAAATAATAAAAACGTATCAGGCGTAAATAATTGTTTCTCTTGTTACTAAGCTCCTGCTTAGTGACATCTCCATTCCCAAGCAGGAGCTTGAGAACGAGGGTTGATAATGATTTAGTTATAAATAATTGTTTATTTTTTATTAACCCGCCGCCAGATGAAATAGGCAGGGATGCCGAGGACAACTATAATTAATCCGGGCCATGTATAATTCGGTTTGTAAATTAGCAAAATAATCATTTCAGAAATTGCAAGAATTATAAATATTGCAGGAATCAATGGATATCCAAATGCTTTATAAGGTCTTTCTGCCTGTGGTTTCTTAATGCGAAGAATAAATAAACTCAATATAGCAAGTAAATAAAACAACAGGACTGCAAACACAACATAATCCAATAAATTGGTATATGTGCCGGATAAACATAGTAAAGATGCCCAGATGCATTGAATCAACAAACCATTACCGGGAACACTTTTGTTGTTCAGAATTCCTGTTTTCTTAAAAAACAAACCGTCTTTTGCCATTGCATAATAAACTCTGGCACCTCCAAGTATTAAGCCGTTATTGCATCCGAATGTGGAAATCATAATAAATATTGCCATAATTATTGCGGCATAATTTCCGAAGATTATACTCATTGCAGAAGTGCCTACCCTGTCATTCTGGGCGAATTGAATACCTCTTTCATAAACTGTCGCACCTGCCTGTAGTCCCCGTAAAGGAAGGATAGATACATAAACATAATTTGCAAGTATATATATTAAAACAACAATTGTAGTTCCAAAGAACAAGCTCAACGGGATATTTTTTTTTGGGTTAATTACTTCTCCGGCGGTAAATGTAATATTGTCCCATGCGACCGATGCAAATATTGAGCCTACCATTGCAGTACCAAGCACTGTAATAATAGCAATTCCGGTAACGGGACTTGATGCTCCTACTGGTAGAATTTCCCAGAAAATTTTTGCATTAGCAGTATGTGCGAGTGCACTTCTTGCAAAAAATAATCCGGCGGCAATAAGACCAACCAATGCGGCAACTTTAGTAAATGTGAAAATATTCTGAACTACTTTTGCTTTGCTGACACCGCGAAGATTTATTAAAGTCAGGATTACTATAGATGCGATTGCCAGCAATTGAACAGTGTTCAGCTTAATATATCCAAACTGGAAATAAATATTGCTTTCAGAAAACCATGGTATTAGTACACCTGTGAATTTTGCGAATGCCATAGCTACTGCAGCTATTGTACCGGTTTGTATAACGAGGAAAAGTGTCCAGCCGTAGAGGAAACCGGTTAAAGGATTATATGCTTCTCGAAGATAAACATATTGTCCGCCGGCATGGGGCATCATGGCGGCAAGCTCTCCATAGCTCAATGCACCGATAATTGTCATGACTCCTGCAATTGCCCATGCAATAAGGAGCCAGCCCGGGGAGCCGAGAGTCCTTGACATTTCTGCGGCAACGATGAATATTCCGGAGCCAATCATTGAGCCAACTACGATTGCAGTGGAATCCAGCAGATTTAAGCTTTTTTTGAATGTATATTCTGATTCTTTCCCGTCTCGTTCCGTCATTATATAATATAGTTATCTATAAGCTAAGTAATTTAATCTGGCAAAATTAATCATAAATCTTGAAATGAAATTATTTAAGTATTAATTTTAAATCGGTCATTCTGAGCGGAGCGAAGAATCCAGTTAACAATCAATCACACATTTTAGATTCTAGATTTACGATTATTATAAAATAAATCTAAAATCGTATATCAATTTGGATTCTTCACTTTGTACAGAATGCCATTTTTTAAACAGTCCTTTTAAATTATTGCAAACGTCATGTTGAGCGTAGCGAAACATCCAGTTTCTTTTTTCTTGATTAACTTCGTTCAACATGTTACTTCAATTCGTTCAGAATGACTATCTATAAACGACATTCTTATTGCATCAGTTAGAATGTATAATCTTTGGTTAATAAGAAAGGAAATAAGGAAGGGCGAGAGATGGGGCTTGAACCCACGACACCCAGAGCCACAATCTGGTACTCTACCAACTGAGCTACTCCCGCCATAAAATTCAGATTACAAAATTACAGCTATTTTTTGAGTGGAACAAAATAATTTTACAATTGAGATTAGTAAATATGTCAAGGTTACAAATAATTCTTTAGAATGTATTCTTCGATATATTTTATAAATTTATCTGTTTGTTCAAGAAAAGGGATTACATCAGTTTCCTTGAATTGGACTAAATCACCATAATCTGTTTCCTGACGGTCATTAAGTAAACCTGCATATAAATCGTAAAATCCTTTTGGTAATATTTCAGTCACAATAAAATTTTTGTTAAAAGCTATTAGAAGACCTTTATGTGTTTTTGGTAATAAATCAATGCAAGACAATAATGCTTGTACGCTATAAAATGCAGAATAATATAATCTATTTATTGCAAAATTATATAGTCTTTTCTCCAAAAGGATATTAACATTATTTAAAGTATCTTGAGATTTTTGTAATAAATATTGTACGTAAGTCTTCTTATCTTTTATCATAAAGCAATCCTGTCACGAATTACATTTTCATAGAAAGGTGAACCATGCAATATATTACTATTTAACCAATCATCCTCTGAAAAGTAAATTCTATTAATGAAAATTTCATATTTGATTTCGAAATCGCTTAGAACATGTGTAACTGCCATTTTGCGAAGTGTTGAAATTTCCCCGGGCAGAATTATAAGTATATCCCAATCAGAGTCCGGCTTGAAATCTGTTCTTGCACGGGAACCGAATAAAAATATTTCTGCGTCAGGCTCGATTGAAAGTATCGCAGATTTTATATTTTGCAGCAGCTCTTCTTCGGATATTTTAATATTATTTATGCTCATTATATTCCTAAAATTATAATTACACTAAAATACGTTTTGGCAATGGAATTATTTTTCAAAAAGTTTCCATAATTTTTAAAATTGTTTTTTATGTTACTATAAAGGATGACTTGATATTAAAGGAATCAATCATTTCGCATCCTTGCTAGGATAAGACTTGGAAATTAAACGGATATAAAAAATGTTATTTTCTATAATTGCTTCAATCATAAAACCATAATTATTTTTATTTATCCATATTGACTCAATTTCTAAACTATCTTTTTTATTTATATCGTTCTTTTTATCTATATTCCGTCGTTACCATTATATACTTCAAAATCTCCACCGATACCTATCCATGAAGGTGCATATTTCCTTTGAAATAATGAATCAATGTAATTAGCACATTCTCTAAGTCTTGTTGTATCTTTCATCATTTTATGGAGATATTTTTCGTTGTAATTATCAGGGAAATTGTTTTTTAAATCAAATATTCTATCAGGCTTTTCGATTAATTTCGCTGCAATACATAATAATGTTTCGTTAACGTAATCTTCACTGTATATTGAAGAAAAGGAAAAGAAGAATGCAATAATTATTATTATAATTTTCATATTGAATTCCTTGTTATTTCTTTTCTATTTTACAATTGCATTTTAAAATATTATCTATTAAAGCCATTTGAAGAAGCCTCTGTATACATTTGTCAATTCTCATTTTTGAATATTTTTTATAATCAATTGGTTTTAAAGAATGAGTTTGATAACAATTCATATCGATATCCACTGATTTAATACCCTTTCCTAGATAATCATCTATATTATGATAATTAGGATCTTCTTCGTCCCATATATGCCAGAAATATTCATATTTTAAATAGGGTATATTAATAAAAAGTTGATAATTTAAGCAATTAATAAATAGCTTATTATTCGTATCCTTATAGAACAAATTAAATTTTATACTATCATTATCTTTTAATTCGACAATTTGGGGAAGAAAATTGATTTCACTTTCGATTG
>JBEKWK010000137.1:0-7916 GCA_049513175.1 FCB group bacterium | reverse complement strand
GCAATAAAGTCAGAAGAAAAATAAAATATCTAATGATTGACGAGTTTCAGGATACAAATCAAATCCAATATGACATTATGCGAAAAATTGTACCTGAACTTGAAGTAGATTCAGACTTAGTTATTGATAATGCCAATTCTATATATCAACCGAATAATCAAATAAATTTTTTTGTTGTCGGCGATGCCAAGCAAAGTATATACGGATTCAGAAGCGCAGATGTCAGGATTTTTGCTCAGGCTATTACAGATATACAAAATGCCAATACGGATATTTTATTAAAAAGCACTAAAAAAACTGAACAACCTGTTTCTGATGAAGAAAAAGGCTATATCGAATTATCGGCTTCATTTCGTCATGAGCCTGTTGTAGCTGCCTTCATAAACGATGTTTGCAGTGAAATTTCCAAAGACAAATTGTCGGAATGGGATGTTGAATACTCAGATTTAGTCTGTACTCAAGGGGTAGAGAAATTAGAATCCGAAATTAAGAAAAATAAGAGAATTGAGAATTATGAACTAGGTTCCGTAAATTTTATTTTTGATGAAATAGATACAACAAACAAACAAGTTGATGAGAAATCCGAAGAAGAATTATTATCGGAATTTATAAATGATATAGTGCTTCACAATAAATTCGGGGAGAAAATAAATTATGGTGACATTTCAGTTTTGAGTAGGACCAGAACTGGTTTTAGCAATTTAATAAATATCTTTCAAAAATATAATATACCATATATCCAAAATAGCGGGAAAGGTTTTTATCAAACTCAGGAAATAATTGATATAATTTCTTTTCTTAAATTTTTAAATAATCCGAATGATGATGTAGCTTTTGCCGGTATACTGAAATCGCCTTTTTTTGATATTACAAATACCGAATTATTTCTGATTACAAAGTATAAAAATGGTGAAAACACTTTTGACCGGTTGGATTTGTTGTGTGAAAAATTGATTGATGATAATAAATTAAGTGAAAAATATTCCGGGATTATCAGGGCAAGAAATATATTAAAGGAACTTATTGCATTAGCTCCAAGATTGCCTGTTTCTATGCTGATTTTAAAAATAATAGAAATTACAAATATGTATGGCATAATCTCCGGTACTGTAAGCCAATCTCAAATCGAATCTAATATAAATAAAGTATTGCAAATTGCAAGGGATTTTGAAGAAAAGGGATTCAGGAATCTGGTAGATTTTGTAAATGATATTGATTCGATAATTCAATCTGAAGCAAATGAAAGCGAAGCAGTAATTTTGAAAGGTGAGAATGCAGTTAATATTATGACAATTCACGCTTCAAAAGGTTTACAGTTTCCTGTTGTGATATTATACAATACTAATACCAGAAGTACATTTAAGGATAATTTTTTTATAGATGAAAAGTTAGGTCTGACTTTTCCAATAACTTCGATTGATGTAAATTATGGTGTGTCATTCAGAATAGATACTCCCATGCTCTTTTTAGCTAAACAAAAGAAAAAAAACAAAGAATTATCTGAAGAAAAACGTATTCTGTATGTAGCATTAACGCGAGCTCAGAAACATCTTATTATAAGTGGTAAAATTAAAAAAAATAAAGACAAATTTGCAACTAACGGTTTACTTGATTTAATATTAAAGGGTTTAAATTCTTCTATTGCTACGATGGAAAATCAAGAGAATATTTTTTGTGAAAGCAATCTCGATATTCTTGGAAATGACAATAAAATAAGAAGAGTGAATTTTATATATTCTATAAATGTCTTTAAAAATTTATATAAAACTCTCCCGGAGTATGATTATACATTAGAGGAAAAATTATATTCTGTACCATTCCATATTCTCGAACCTGTCAAGAGTAGAATTGAAAATGAACTTTATTCCGCATCAAAATTATTAACGTTTGAGAAAGATAATGAAGAATATATTAAAAGATATTTATTTGGATTACATTCGGAGGATGATAGAGATTATACTGCAAGAACTGATTCAGTAAACAAGGACGATGATAATATTTTAGGAACATTAGCAGGTACATTAATACATAGTATACTTGAAAAAATGCCTTTGTGGTTCGATTCAAAAAGCAATATAAATGATGATTATCTTAATAAACTTATTACATCAGTAATAGAAGATAATTCCCGTTCAGTCAGTATAAATCTAAAAAACAGAATCAGGCAGGAATTGATAAATATTGCTTCTACAGAACTATTAAAAAAATATTCAAAATACTTTGATGAATCTCATAGTGAATATTATTTGCAAATTCCATTTGGTACAGGCTTTTTAGTTTCACAAATAGATTTACTTTTAAAAGATGAAAACGGCGAATATGAAATATGGGACTGGAAAACAAATAGGGTAGATAGTAAGGCACAGATAGAAAAATTAGTTAAAGAATATGAAATTCAAATGCAGGTATATTCTTACTTTATTTCATTATTAAATCCGGACCAAAAGCAATTCAAAGCAAGATTATTATTTACACGATTGGCAAGACAAAATACCTCGGATGAAGCCTGGACGCGAATTTACACTTGGAATAAAAATGATGTTGAGATGTTTAAGAAAAATATCGAACAAAAAATAAAAGCAATATTAAATGTTATTAACTATCAATGAAGGTCAAGTCTTGGATTACTCTGTTTTTAGATATTTGCTCATTACTATTCTTGTTTAAATTCTTTATATAATTTCTCATTTTAAGATAACGATATATTCCTGAAAAGAGTAAAATAGCAGAGGCAGGAAGAAACAACCAACCTATTATAACAATCCATAATATATCAATAAATTTGATTATTGATAACCCTGCAACTGCAAATGTAAGCGCAGACCTTTGATAAGATAAAAATGTTCTTTCATTTGCAAGGATGGAACGTGCAGAAGCCAACTGGTCAGTAATTGGCAAAGAACGGTTTATATATTTATGGTAAAAATTTTCCAAATACACCTATAAATAATTTAAGTTTTCTATAAGTTATTTTTACAAATCTAATAAATGTTCGTTATTTTTCAACCACATTTTATATACTTTGTATGAAGGTAAAATTTTCTCTACGATTTTCCAAAACCGTTTAGAATGATTCATTTGTATCAAATGTGCTAATTCATGGACAACAACATAATCAATAACTTCACGTGGTGCCATAACCAAACGCCAACTGAAATTGATATTCCCGGTTGAACTGCAAGAACCCCAGCGTTTCATAGCGTTTGAAATTCTCACTTTATTAAATTTCAGATTATGTTTTTGAGAATAAAACATAGCCCGTTGAGATATAATTTTGTATGCAGCTCGTATATACCATTGTTCAAATACTTTTTGAGCCAATCCTATATAATTAGGATGCATAATAAAATTTATACCGTTAAACCTTAAAGCATATTTGGTATCAAATGTAATAACAAGTTCAAATTCTTTGCCATTGTATAAGAAGGTGCTTCCGTTCTTGTAAGAAATTTCCTTTTTATTTTTAATTTTATTTTGAATCTGTTCTTTTTTCTTTAGAATCCAGGTGTGATTGTTATCAACAAAACTGTTAATTTCCTTCTGCGAAATCCTTAAAGGAGCCCTGACTATAATATTTGATTTATCATCAATGATTAAAGTCATAGTTTTTCTTTTACTTCTTATTAATTTATCAATTTTAACGTTTGGCATTTTTTAAAATAAATTGAAGTGTAAGAAATATAACAATAAACTCATTTAATAACGAATATGTTCTGCAAAAGGTGTAGAATAATTACATTTACTCTTTAAAAAATGCTCATTACTTTGAAAATAAAGGATATGAAATAAATACAAACTTGCTTTAAGCGTCTCTACTTTATTAATTAGTGCATTTTTAAATAATTTACAAGAAATTGACATGATTGATAGTTTTTTGACTAAAATTTTTGGTTCCAAAAGTGATAAAGATATAAAGAGGTTAAAGCCGATTGTTGAAGAAATTAATGAGATATTTGAGGGTTTAAGTTCTCTTTCTGATGAAGAATTAAAGGCAAAGACCCAAGAATTTAAGAATAAAATTCTTGAACATACTTTAGAACTTGAAAATGAAAAGGTAACTTTATCTGAAAAACTTAAAAATGAGGTTTTGGAGGCAGAAGAAATCAATGATTTTAATGCCCAAATAAAAACCTTAGATAAGAACATACATGAAGAAACTCAAGTAGTTCTAAATGAAATACTTCCGGAAGCTTATGCAGTAGTTAAAGAAACCTGCCGAAGGCTCAAAGAAAGAATGCACCGATATGAATATTCAGGAAATCCCGGCGTATGGGATATGGTTCCTTTCGATGTTCAGCTTATAGGAGCAATTGTATTGCATGAAGGCAAAATAACTGAAATGGCTACCGGTGAAGGTAAAACACTTGTTGCTGTCCTTCCTATGTATTTAAATGCCCTGGCTGGGAAAGGTGTACACCTTGTAACGGTTAATGATTACCTCGCCAAGCGTGATTCAGAGTGGATGATGCCGGTATATGATTTTCTTGGTGTTAGTGTCGGAGCCATACAATCAAATATGGAACCCGATGAACGTAAGAAAATCTATAACCTGGATATAACATACGGTACTAATAATGAATTCGGTTTCGATTATCTGCGTGATAATATGGTTGTCGAAGCTGAACAGATGGTGCAAAGGGTACATTGGTACTCTATCGTTGATGAGGTTGATTCGGTGTTAATTGACGAAGCGAGAACACCATTGATAATTTCTGGTCCTGTAGGTCAATCAGACCAGAAGTTCGACGAAATGAATCCCAGGGTAAAAAGATTAGTGGACGCCCAAACAAAATTTGTAAATCAGATTGTTGCCGAAGCCGAGCCACTTTTGAAATCGGATGTCAAAGAAGATAGGGAACAGGCTGGAGTCAATTTGTTGCGTGCTTACAGGGGATTACCCAAACAAAAACGGCTATCAAAATCATTACAGGAACCTGAAAACTTAAAATTGATGCGTGAAACAGAATTGCTCTTTTTGAGAGACCAGGGTATGAAGATGCATGAAATAGATGACGAGCTTTTCTATACAATAGATGAAAAAAATCATAACGTTGACATTTCTGAAAAGGGAAGATTACTGCTATGTTCAAGCCAGGAAGACCCAGATATGTTTGTAATACCAGATATTGCAACTGAAATGAGTGCTATTGAAGGCGATAATGAAATGGAAGCTGATGTAAAGCAACTAAAAAAGGATGCAATAAATTTACTTTATGCCGAACGAAGCGATAGAATACATACGGTATCTCAGTTATTAAGAGCTTATTCCCTTTATGAAAAAGATGTTGAATATGTAGTACAAGATGATAAAATTTTAATTGTAGATGAGCATACGGGTAGAATACTCGATGGACGAAGGTATTCGGAAGGACTTCACCAGGCTATCGAAGCAAAAGAGAGAGTCAAAGTCGAGAAAGATACACAGACATTGGCAACCGTTACATTACAAAATTATTTTAGACTTTACAAAAAGCTTGCAGGTATGACAGGCACTGCAGAAACTGAAGCATCTGAATTCGGTAAAATTTATAACCTCGATGTAGTGGTTATCCCTACTAATCAAGATATTATTCGGGATGATAAAGAGGATTTGATATTTAAAACCAAGCGGGAAAAATATAATGCAGTAATAGATGAAATTGATAAAATTCTTAAAGAGGGTAGAGCAATCCTTGTCGGAACTGCTTCTGTTGAAGTATCGGAATTATTAAGCAAGATGTTGAAAAGACGCGGGATTCACCATAACGTATTAAATGCTAAACAGCATCAAAAAGAAGCCGAGATTATCAAATTTGCTGGTACGAAAGGTGCTGTTACTATTGCTACAAATATGGCAGGTCGAGGTACGGATATTAAGCTTGACCATGAGGTCAGAAAGAATGGCGGATTAGCTATTATTGGTTCGGAACGTCATGATGCACGAAGAATTGACAGGCAATTAAGAGGACGTTCAGGAAGACAGGGAGACCCGGGTTCATCTCAATTCTTCATTTCTCTTGAAGACAATTTAATGAGATTGTTTGGCGGTGAAAGGCTTGCAGGAATTATGGCAAGATTGAAAATACCTGAAGGAGAACCTATACAAGCCGGTATGGTAACTAAATCAGTCGAAAGAGCTCAGAAAAAAGTTGAGGAAAATAATTTCGGTATCAGAAAAAGGCTTCTTGAATATGATAATGTTATGAATCAACAAAGGGAGGTCATATATTCGAGACGCCGGGCAGCATTGAGAGGGGAAAGGCTTAAAGGTGAGCTTTTTGATTATATAGAGGAAATGGCTGATGCATGGTTTGATATTTATCATCCTGAAAATGATTTGAATGGAATGAAAAGCGTTGTCAGGTCAAATCTACTTTGTGAACTCGAAATGAAACAAGATGAATTTGAGAATATCAGACTTGATGATTGTACAAAAAAAATTATAGATGCGGCAAATAAATTTTACAGACGCAAAGAGGAAATGCTGGGTTCAGAGTTTATGTCACAGTTGGAAAGAGTATCAGTTCTGCAAACAATAGACGATAAATGGCGGGAACATTTAAGAGTGATGGACGAATTAAAGGAAGGTATCCATTTGCGTGCTTATGGTCAAAAAGACCCCTTGCTTGAGTATAAAGGAGAAGCATTCAATTTATTCATGGATTTGATAAAAGAAGTTAACAGTGAATCAGTGAATTTTGCATTTAAGTATTTTCCACCAATGGCTGAGCAGGAAATTCGGACTTCAGCAAGAGCTCCAAGGGAAGCAAGACGTGGTGCTGATGGTGTGCCGAGATTAAGAAGAAGCAGTATTGTAAATACCTCCGCACTACAATTTTCACATCCTTCCGAAACGCCTGCATTTTTGACTGCACAGGCTCAGGGCGGGGATGGTGGTTCACAGGTGGCTGAAGCTCCTGCAGTTGTAAGAACATATAAACGTACCGAGAAGCAGATAGGCAGAAATGAACTATGTCCCTGCGGAAGCGGTAAGAAATATAAACACTGCCATGGAAGAGCATAACATAAAAGTCTCAGAATAAGATTTCATTAATAATAAAAAAAATCCCGGTTATTAATCGGGATTTTTATTATTAGCAGATTGAATAGACATAGAAAAATAAAATCATTGTCTCAAATATACCATTGGTTTTGTAATAGTTGAACCTGAAGTATATATTGTATAGAAATATATTCCGGAAGATAAATCGTATTTAGATGGTTCAAATGGAATTTCGTGCATTCATCCCGATAAATAACCTTCAAAAAGTATAGATTGTTTTAAACCTAATGTATTAAAAATTGCAATTTTTACAAAGTCGGATGCATTTAACTGGAATTTTATTGTTGTAGAATTACTAAATGGATTAGGAGAATTTTCGTAAACTGTAAAATTATATTTGTACTCGTTAACGGTTGTTGTATCTGTTGTATCTATTACTATAGTTCTTGTTTCCGAATATAAAGTTAATTTGGTAATCAAAGTATTATTAACTATGCAGGAATAATCTCCGTCTTCCGTAGCATCATATACTGAATCTGTAGCCCCCGCAATATCTGATGTATCCTTATGCCATTGGTAAGTATTATATTTTCCCGCAGCAAGCACTTGTAATTTTGTATGCATAGGATAGCTTGTCACATCGAGAGGTAGTATTGTATCCTGACCATCATATATAAATTTAGGTATCATAATATTAGTTTCCAGGTCTTCAAAAGTCAGTTTATTGTTCCTGACTGAAAGTAAAGTAGTCTGATTAATAGACAAGAGTGCAGGAAGGTCTACAAGCAAGTTATTATCAACATTTAATCCACGTAGTTTTGGGAAATTATAATCAGGTAATGCACCTGTCAATTTGTTATTTTTCATAGAAAATGATTGAAGATTTGGGAAACTGAAATACGGGATATCACCTGATAAATTATTATTATCCAAC
>JBEKWK010000136.1:0-7921 GCA_049513175.1 FCB group bacterium | reverse complement strand
ATAGAACTATCAACAAGGCAATCCCGTAATTCGTCAGTGATATCATGACTTAATGTTACAGAATTTTTCTTTTCAATTATACTATTTAATATTTCACAAGAAACAAAATTGTCAAAACGGTTGATTATTGGAGTCACTATTTTATTATTTTCTACAGTGAATACTGCGAAGCGGCTTACCATCAGTTGTCCCATTAGATGAAATGAAAGCAGCCTGAGTATTTCCTGTTTGTTCAGAAGCGAACTGAAATCATAACTTAAGTCGAAAAGCGTTTGTAAAAGTTGATTTTGTTTTTCAACATTATTTTTTTCGGTAATTAATGAATTTAAATTTTTGGCATTCTGCAAAGCATTAGCTGCAATAGCAGAAACAATTTCTGCATAACGTATTTCTTCTTCGGTTAATTCGGTTTCCGTGATTCTTTTACCAAAACATATAATTGCAGATAAATTTTTACGAAAATATATTGGGAGGCAATAATCAAAACCATTTAATATAAGCTCGTTTTCTGCTTTATTTGCAGAATCCAATTTTCGGAAATGAAGTATGTTGAAACAAGGGATTTCATTGATTTCGAGTTTTCCTTTTGCCAAATGAACCGGGAAAGTATTTGTTTTCTCTTGAGGCAGCAAAACGCATGAACGGATAAATCTTAATTTACCCATCAAGCTTAATTGTGATATATTCAATATGGAAAGGTCATCCGATGTCTCATTCAAATGAGCACTCAGCTCCAGCAATGATTCTAAGTTTATAGAGATTGTTCCATTCACTTTATTTTCCGGATTGATACTTTTTAATTAATCTTATCAAAGAGGAAAAACAAAATTTACGCTTAGGGCGAATGTATGAGTTGCCTTTGGGTTATATGAATCCATATCCAAAGTCATTGCTGAATAAACATTACTGTTATTTTGAAGTACCAGTAATTCGTCACGGATGTAATTATAATAAATAGAATTATATGCAACCGACTGAATAAAATTAACCCGGTTTCCGCTTCTGGCGTCATAACTTAATAAACAGATTTGAGACGGTATATAAGCCCAATCATACTTTGAAACAGCTATTCCATAAGGTATAATATCAACTGCATTTGTAGAACCGGCATTCAAATCCAATGTATTAATAACAGCCCTAGTAGTTATATCTATTAATGTGCCCTGGGCGGCGGTTTTTGATATAGTTGAATCTAATTTACCGGCTCCAAGTGATATTACTATTGCCTGAAGACCTTCAGAATTCATTGCTACATAAGTAGGTGCAGTTTGCACAGGGATTAAAGCAACCTGATTATGCGTTCTGGAATCAATAACGGAAACAGTATTATCTGCCTGGTTAGCGACATATATCTGGTTGCCTGAACAAGCAATTGCAACCGGATGTTTGCCTACCTTAATTTTTCTTGCAACAGCATAATTCGTTAAATCAACTAGACTTACAACGGTATCTGCCCCGTGTGCAACATAAGCATCTGTTGCATTTGCAAAACATATATCGGTAGGAACAAGTTTATCTGCGGTATAGTCAATTGTTCCTACAAGTTTGAAAGTAGATTTATTAATTACTTTAATTACATATTGTGAGGGTATGAACAAATAAAGCAAGCCCCTGAATTCTGCAATTTTTACAACCGGTCCGGGCAGGGATTGTCCGCTATTGTTAGCAGAATAAACATCATTGCTTAATATCGTATCATCAGGAAATTGAATCAGCATCAGGGAAGGCGATTGTGCATTGACAGATGCCAGTATTCGCCAAGTGTCTTTTGTAGTGTCAATAACTTTTTCCGTATTACTGCAGGATTGAATTAAAAAAAATGTCAGAAAAAACAAGGGTATTAATAATTTTTTCATTGGGTTTCCTCTTTAAAAATTATATTTAATATTGTAGAAACGATTATTATTTAATAAAATTTTGAATTATTCTTCCTCAATAAAGAAATATATATATGAAAATCCTATTGATTAAATTAATTGAATCAGCTCCAATAACAAAGTTGTCAGAAATGGTTCTGCATTCATTGCTGTTTGGATTATATCATTTATATCAGCCGGTTTTAAGGCATCAGGGTAACATTCATCGGTAATTATTGAAAATCCGAGAACATTTATCCCCATTTGGTGAGCAACTATAACTTCAGGTACGGTGCTCATTCCTACGACATCGGCTCCGATTAAGCGAAGCATTCGGTATTCAGCTCTTGTTTCTAAGGATGGTCCGGACATAGCAGCATAAATGCCTTTATGCAATTTGATGTTTTTTTCTAATGCTATTTTTTCAGCTAAGCTGATTAAATGTTTAGAATACGGCTCACTCATGTCAGGAAACCTTATACCAATTGAATCATCATTTGGTCCTATTAAAGGGTTTCCTCCTAAAAGATTGATATGGTCATCAATAAGCATTATATCCCCTTTACGAATAAAGGGATTCACAGAGCCGCACGCATTACATACAAGCAGAGTTTTCACGCCAAGAAATTTCATTAGCCTTACAGGATAAGTAATCTGCCGCATAGTATAGCCTTCATAGAAATGGAATCTACCCTGCATTGCAACTAAATCTTTACCATGCACTTTCCCAAAAATTAATTTTCCGCTGTGGAATTCAACGGTTGAGATGGGAAAATGAGGGATGTTTTCATAAGGGATTATTACCTCAGGCTGAATTTCTTTGGCGAATCCGTCAAGTCCTGTGCCAAGTATGACACCGATTGCAGGGTTTGAGGGAGTATAATCACGAATTACATTAAGAGATTCTTCGATTTGTTTTTTCAACTCTGATTTTTCTTTTTTCATGATAATCTCTGGAAAATTATTGTCTCTTATTTATTCTTATATCTTGTTTAAAATACCTGCCTGCAATGCACACAAATATAACATAAAAAGTAAAAAGGAATAAGCTAAAAAGTTTACTAACAAAGATTTTGAGAAAAATTTCAGAGCCGAACCGGAAGATTTTTTAGGTGTAAATTTTCCTCCGCTAATATCAACCAAAGAAAATATTTCGTCAATAATGAGATGAATCATATATCCGATTGCCGCACTGGAAGCGGCTATATTCTGCATTGTCCTCGAAGAATTTCTGTATGCAAGAAAAGCAATTGCACCCCAAATAATAGCTGCAGGTATGCTGTGGATGATTCCTCTGTGAACTGTAAATCTTTTAATTAATTCCCGAATGCCATATAAAGCTAATAAATATCCCGCTATTGCAATTATTAGTATTTTTGAAGGAGTAAGATATGTGTTTGGAAGAATTTGAAGTAAAAATACAGGTCCCAATACACTGAAAATCCTTACAATGAAATCCGCAGGCTTGCTGACAGGACAATCTATATCGGGCAGTATCCCTCCGAATATGCAAAGCAATGCACTCGCTGCGGCATCTTCATAAGAGATATTATATAGATACATACCTCCTGTTCCACAAGCTGCTCCTCCTATTATAGCACAAGTTAAATGCTGTTTAAAACTACCCACAACTAAATTAATTACTAATTAAAAATTACTAATTACAAATTTAAAAATGAATATCAAACCTATACTTATACTACTGTTTGTAATTTCTTTCACCAAATATTGCCGTACCTATTCTGACATATGTAGCTCCTTCGGTAATTGCTAATTCAAAATCTCCGGTCATTCCCATAGAAAGATGTTCCAGTTTTATTCCAAATTTGACATTAATTTTATCTTTAAGTGAACGAAGTAATCTGAATTCTCTTAATATCAATTCTTTGTCATTCGTAAAAGAACCTATTGTCATCAGTCCTTTTACATTAATATTTTTAAATGGCATAATTGATTCATATAAGTTAAAAATTTTATCAGGCTCACACCCGAATTTAGATTCTTCTCCCGATGTATTTGCCTGGAGCAGGATATCTATAATGCGTTCGTTTTTTAACGCTTCTTCAGATATTTCCTGAGCTAATTGAAAAGTATCAACGGAATGAATCATGCTAATAAATGGTGCAATATACTTTACTTTATTTCTTTGAAGATGTCCTATAAAATGCCATTCCGGTTGAAGAATTTGTTTTGAATTTAGAAAATCGTGTTTATCTTTTAGTTCCTGCACATAATTTTCACCGAATAGTCTAATACCTGCATCAATTCCTTCTAATATTAAATCAACGGGATACGT
This sequence comes from FCB group bacterium, assembly GCA_049513175.1. GTDB lineage: Bacteria > Bacteroidota > Ignavibacteria > Kapaibacteriales > UBA2268 > JBEKWK01. The sequence continues at coordinate 3,769 of JBEKWK010000136.1, read as the reverse complement.
TTTGGATACCGCAATAATGTTTATATCGGTAGGTTGGCGTCCACAGCCGATTACGGAATTATTTACTCTTGTTTTAATATCATTCCAGCGTTGTTTTATTCCGGTACTTTCAGGCATTTTTTCTGTTTTATAATGAAAATTAGTTCAACAAAATTTCAATTGGAAATGGACTGTTAATTAAAATCAATGAACAATTCTTATAGAATGTCTTTCATTGAATCCCGGCATTTCCATGACAATAAAATATGTACCGCTTGAAAAATTTTGAGTATTTATTTTATAAACTTCTTCACAGATGTTATTGATGGAATCATGAAAAACTTCATTTCCATTCATATCGGTCAACAATAGCTTTATAGGACCCATGTCAGCATGGAAATATATATTAATGTTTGAATCTGCTGGGTCCGGAAATATATCAATCATTTTCTTGTTCAATACTGCAGTTTCATCAACAGTGGTAATAACTGAACTAATATCAGCTAATATTCTTACGTGAGGTCCCTGATTAACTGTTATTGAAGTAAAATCGGGTATTGAATCCATGTCAAAATTTTCATTTTTTGCAGATACTTTAAATATCCTGTATTCATAATCTCCATTAAATTTTTTAAATCCAATTTCAACAGGAAGGTTTGAATATAATCCGTAGGCATCTATCTGGTTCTGATTTATCTTTACATTTAATTTCACAAAACCTTTGTAATCAGATGGTAATCTGTCAACTTCAACCGATAACTTTGGCCAGCCCTTTTGATAAATCCATTGATTAAAGAACCAATCGAGAGGCTTGCCGCATACCCCTTCTAATACACTTCTAAGTGAATCGGTAGTAGCTACGCCAAATTTGTATCTGTTGAGATATTCTAAAAGTCCTTTAAAAAATAATGAATCTCCAAGTTCATACCTCAACATACCAAGAACTACAGAGCCTTTGTAATATATTGTACCGGGATAATTCGAAGATGGTGGTGTCCTGGGATAATCATAAATCGGAAATAAGCCTTCAAAATATTGAGAATTACTATTTGCTATATAGTTAATATAATCGCTGGCTTTTGAAGTCAGATAATCGAGAGCATTATTGAATCCGAATAATTCTTCATGCCAAAGTGATTCGCAAAACGTTGCAAATCCTTCGTTAAGCCATGTATCCCTGAAATCCCTGCATGTTACCATATCCCCGAACCATTGGTGAGAAAGCTCATGTGCAGCAACTATATTTACGGTATCTTGAGCTGAATAATAATTTTTTACCAAAGCCGAATCATAAGAAATCATGGTTTCATGCTCCATGGAGCCGATTGGAGTAATTACATATCCCACTTTTTCAAAGGGGTATTTACCGAATCTTTTTTCAAATGTATTAACCATTCTCGGAACAAGACGGAAAATAAATTTAGACGCAGTTGTATCTTTAGGCTTAGAATAAACGACTATCGGAATTGAATCCACTGACAAATCTGTTAAATCGAGAGGTACATAATTACTGACCGCAAAGCAGTATAAATAAGTTGCACATGGGTAATTATGTGTCCAATCATAAACATCATTTCCGTTTAACATATGTGCAATTTTTAATGTCCCGTTGGAAGCTACCGTATAACCTTGTTTAACAGTGAACCTGCAATGGAAAGTTGCCTTATCTGAAGGTAGGTCATAACATGGCAGCCAGTGCTGAGTTGCAGATACATAGTTATTATAAAATCCGACACCCATTGCGAAAAGTATGTTTTGATTTGACTGAACACCTCCCCAGACTTGGCTGCCGGGTTCGGCTTGCATCTGTCCGCTATAATAAATTGTAATTAAAACGGTATCTTTTTTTGCAATTTGAGGCGGAGTAATTTCATAATGATAAGTTGCCGAAGAAGGAGTACCGGTTTCAATAGGTTGCACTTTTGTTGTTTCGTAAAAAGCTGAATCAATTTTCAAAGCCCGTAAATGAAAATAAAATTTATTTGAATCCGGTGATTCCTTCCATAGAACAGTAATCCTGCAAACACCGGTCATGTCTTTTGCCGGAGCTTTTGTAAAATCTATATCAGCATCATAATGCAGTACGTCGAATGGCTGGGGGATGTAATTTTCAGGACCCGATATATTATTATCCAATACCTGGTTCAATCCACTTTTTAAATTTTGTGCGAAGAAATTATTTAATATAACCAGGAAAAAAAATATAGTAAAGTATCTCATAACCTCTCGGATTTGATGTAAAATATATAATTATAAGTTAAGAATATTTTTTAAAATAATAAATTAATTATTTTTTTGTGTAATTTGTTAATATTTCATTATTTTAATTAAGTTCATTTATGTTAAACAATATGTGAGATACTATGGCAACGATATCAACAGGACCGAAAATGTTAACAGCAGGAAAACTTGCGGAACAACTTGGTGTATCACCTGCGAAAGTAAAAAAAGCTATTCAAGACCTGAAAATAAAACCTGACTTGATTAAAGCAAATTGTAACTATTATTCTGAAGGAACAGCAAAAAAAATCCAAAAAGCGATTTCATGATGTTATATTAATGAAATTAAAATGACTTTCATTTATTTTAAAAATTTAATTTAAATAAAATAAAATATTTTTCGCTTTTTATTGTTTAATGTAAATATTTTTTATATTAACATTAAACGTGTATGAATCTGTATTATAACATTTTAAGTGTATTTCATGTAGTATAAATTGCTACAAAAATTGTATGAAAAACTCTTATTTACTTTATAATTATTTTTATTATTTTACACATTGTTATATACAGGTTTTAAAATTTAATACATAAATATTCAATTATTGAAGATTACTTTGAAAATATAATATATTATACCTTTTAATTCAGGAGATAAATTTAACATGGCAAAATCAGTTTATTCACAATCAAACGGCAGCACCAAATTTAAATTAACTGCTCAACATATAATAATATGGGGAGCAATGGTTGTTGTTGTATATTTTTTAGTATTCTTCCAATTCATTCCCATTGTTGTATCAGGATTTGTGGTACCTTTGTTTCAACCTTCCGGTGAGAAATTAACAAAAATCGGTTTTGTTAGATTCAATGGGAACGTATATGCATCTACAAGTCTGGAGGCAGCTAAAGACCTTAAAGGAAAAAAAGCCGAAATCAGTAAAAAATCTATTGACGGGAACTATATTTTCGATTTTTCATTTAAAGAAAGAACATTCGAGGAAAATGGTTATGTTAAAGGCGGCTCCGAATTTTATGTAAAATCTGAAGTATTGGGAGAGAATGCCATTATATTGGAACCTTGGGTTGGTTTCTGGATTTTGGCACTTGTAATATCTTTCCTGGTTTCCTCGTTTATTACAATTGTCTTACCCTACAATATTGGCTTCCTTTCGGTATTATTTGAAAGGCAGATTGATAATACCAAAGCCAAAATCAGACTTCAAACCGGATTCGATTCTGATATAGTCGAACTCTTATGTATGCCTGATGATAAACTTCGTGAAAAGGATTGGACCGAAGTTGAAAAAGCGTTTCGGATTGTGTGGGAAAGATGCGTTACCGAGGATATCGAAACTTCTAAACATATGCACAAGTTCGAAGATTTCTTTAATGAGAATGTAGATATTGTTGAATACAGAAAAGAAATTATCTATGGCAGAATTAAAGAATATTTCTCTGACTTTACTGTGAAAGAAATCGAAGACTGTAAAGACGTTTTGCTTTGGAGAAGAAGCAAATGGCAAATAGGTAAAGGTCTGAGAATTTACATGGCTCATCACTTTACTGA
>JBEKWK010000135.1:0-7938 GCA_049513175.1 FCB group bacterium | reverse complement strand
TAGCTGATTTCATCCATAACTGACCGCATTATAAATATACCAAGACCGCCTTGTGAATATTTACTCAGATATTCTTTCATGTCAGGTTGAATGACTTCTAAGGGATTAAACGGTGAGCCGTTATCAATAATATTAACAATAAATTGATTAGTGTCCGATTCTATATTAACGCAAAGTTCTTTTGCTTTATCGAATTTAAAAGCATGTTCAATGAGATTAGTACAGGCTTCATCAACTGCAAGGGCTATTTTAAAAACATCATCATCAGGAAAACCAAATTTCTTAGCTTGAACGGTTACAAAATCCCGAATTTTTGATAACTCGGAATAATCACCCGGAGTACATATTGAATTATTTTCAGACGCGTCTGTTTTATTTTTCTTAAAGCTAAGCATTTGAATTAAACTTTATTCTTATTTTAGTGAGTAGTTAGCAATTTAGAACAGTAGAAAGTAACGAGTAGAAAGTAAAAAGTTCTCAAAGTTATTAATTTAACTTTTCACTTTCAACTTTTTACTTTCAACTTTATAATTGCTCACTGCTAACTCCTAACTGTTAACTAAATTAAATTTTTCTACTGCTATTTTTTCATCGTCTACTATATCAAATAGAATCGGAAATCCAAGTAAATCAAAAACCGAATAGACTTTCGGCTGCATGTTGGCAAGCTTTATGTCACCGCCTGATTCCCTTATTTCTTCGATAAAAGCCATAAAAACTCCCAGTCCTGCACTACTTATATAATTAAGTTCTCCGAAATTTACTATGATTTTTTTTCTTCCCTGTGATATTAATTGTAAAAATGCAGATTCAAGCTGGGGTGCGGTATGAGCATCCAGTTCCCCGCTTAGATAAAGGCAATCAATTTTAAGTTCTTCCTTATGAATACCGGGATGAACGGACGCTTGTGGGAACTTGATTTCTGACTGATGAATACTGAATCTTTTGGTTTCGGGCATTATTTAAGCTTCCTTATCTGAATAATAATTATCAATTAAGAATTTAAAATTAAGTAAAATTTTTTAATTAGCATATAGCAGTTTAAATAATTAGGAATTTAGAACAGTAGAAAGTAACGAGTAGTAAGTAAAAAGTTCTCAAGGTTATTAATTTAACTTTTCACTTTCAACTTTTTACTTTCAACTTTACAACTCCTAACTCCACATTCCTAACTCCTAACTAATGATTAATTCCATTATAACCCAAAGCAACAATCGTCATATCATCATGCTGAAATACATTACCGTATGCGTCCGCACCGGCAAATATTTTAAGCCTTAATTTGATTTCTGAAAGCAGATAATCAACATTAACATTTGTCCTGGACGCATCCGTCCCTATATTCATCGGGACTGACATATTTAAAATTTGCTTCAACGAATTTATCCCAAATTCTTCATACCGTTCATTCTTCAATTCATTTACGCCATCGGTAAATAAAAGACAAATATCACCACGCTCAAGCTCCAGTTCTATTTCCTCTATGTTTTCCCCGAAAATCGAAGCTTCCGCAAGTCCGATTCCTATTCCTTTAGGCGTTATTAATTTTGTAATATTTGACTGCTTTGATATTATAGGCATATGACCTGCTCTTGCAATAGAAATTCTCCCGGACACGTCTGTTCCGGACGCGTCTGTTTCGTTTATATTAGCATTATCAATTACTAATGAGCATAATGTTATATACATCTGCTTATCAATAGAACCATAAAGCGTATTGTTTATCCTTCTCAGAATATCAACCGCACCAGTAGATTCAGGAGCCACTGCAAGGACTACACCTTTTAGTTGAGCCATTAAAAATGCGGCGGCTATTCCTTTTCCGGATACGTCTCCTATAAGAATACATGTTTTACCGGTTTTTAATTTTACAACATCGTAATAATCTCCTCCTACTTCTTCTGCAGGTACGGAAAAAGCGGAAAGCGAATACCCCGGAATATCCGGCAAAGCCTGTGGTAATAGCTTCTCTTCAATTTCTCTTGCAAGCATCAGCTCTCGCCTGTATCTTTCTTTCTCTACCGAATCCTGGAAAAGCCTCGCATTCTCAAAAGCCACACTTACATTGTCACTGAATGCAGTCAGAACTTTAACGTCATCTGTTTCATAACCGTATTCGGTATCGCTTACTACAACCAAAGTTCCTATTCTTTCATCACGGGAGTACAATGGCACAGCTATTAATGCCCTTGCACCCGGTATTAAATTCCAGTTTAAATCCTGAATTTTAAATTCAATTACACTTTGTTCTGACTTCCTATCTCGTCTGTTCTGCTCTATAATAGGAGGATGTTCTATAATAGAATCTACCAGTAATGGCTTATCCATTATCCTGAGGTACTCTCTTAACTTATACTTTTCATCTAATTTCTCAATAAGTGGTGCTTCGATGTTTTTTGTTCCGATTATTGTTTGGATGCTACCCGGCTTCAACCACTTCAGGGGAGAAGAGTACGAAAGCCCATTAATTGGTAAGGAGAGTGTTCCAGGTGAATTTGTTTGTTCAGGACGCGTCCTTTCATTCAGGTAAAGTTCTGTCCATGCTGCTATTCCTCCGATAGAGTTCATCGCAAGGTCTGTCACAGTTTGTAATAAATTTTCATAATTTATTGTTTCGGCAATTAATTTATTTAAATATGTAAGCGAACTTATTTCTGTTGTTCGTCGTTCAACAATACCCGAAGTAGGAAGAGAAACTACAACTGCAAAAAATAATCTCAAAAAATAAACTGAAGCAAATAGAAACGAAATTCCAACTCCTGATGCAGTTCCCGGTAAGAAAAATAACAGGCTCTTATGCAAATTGGATTGATAAACAAGGCCTGAATTTGCTGGTATCAGGCATATAATTATTCCGAGCAAGGTCAACCACAATAACTTTAATTTGTTGTTTTTAGAAAGTAAAACAATCCATGAATTTTTCTTAGTAATTAAGAATACAATTATGAGCATGAACACTATTATTACAATTGTTAATACTTCAACAACAGAATTATTCAGGAATTTGAATAAATTGGTGAGCAATTCAACAAGAATAAAATACTGCAATCCGTTTCTTAATATATTTAAATATAACTTTGTTCTTTTATGGCGTCTGAACAATAGCCAGCCATAAAGAAACCTTATGAGAATAAAGCAAACGATAATTGAATATATGGATAATATTTCGCTTAAAAACATAATAAATAAATTATCCGGTTCACCTGTTTTTAAATTAAAAGAATTTGAAATTATGTAAGAGGTTATTAGAATAGCCGTAAGTATCAGAATACGTCTTAGCTCAATGAAATAATTATCGGTTGTATAATCCGTAAATTTATCAGAATCATTTATATCAGTTTTATAATAAAATTCACGGAAAAAAATAAAGAATAACAATAATAAAAGAAAAAATGAAGTAAGTAATTTCCAAAATATCCCAACCGGAGTATCAAATCTGTCTAAGAAAAATAGTAAAGAATCCCCGGCTAACCTGATAAGAAAAATTACAATGGAACTGATAACCAGTACAGGAGTTTTCATTCCTGATTTAAGAAGTTTTTGCACGAATCTGCTTTGAAGTAGAATATTGAAATACGTTTCGGTATTATTATTTATTCCATTTTTTGACATATTCAATATAGTGAGCTTTTGTAATGATGAATTAGGAGTTGAATTTTGATGTTTTATTTATATTCCTGATTCCTAACTCAGAATTCCTTAATTATAAATTTAAATACGGAATTTTTCTTTTAATGTTTCCTGTTCGGTTATTATAAAATAAATTTATATTAAATCTAAAATTTACAATCTAAAATCGTACATCACTTGAGTTTCGCAATTATAGTTTCTCCTGAAAAAACTTTATCTCCCTGCTTAACCAGTAATTGAGAACCTTCGGGTACAATAACATCCATCCTTGAGCCGAATTTCATCATACCAAACCTTTGACCGGCAGAAACCGTATCACCTTCCTTAATATCCCAGACTAGCCTTCTTGCAAGAATTCCAACGATTTGTTTGAAAAAAACTTTACCGTGTCCATTTTCCACGCCGATATGCGTTTGTTCATTGAGTTCAGAGGATTTAGGTTCCCAGGCAATGAAATAATTACCCGGATGATATTTAAAATATTTTACAATACCTGTAACCGGAATCCTATTCACATGGACATCCAAAGGTGATAGAAAAATACTAATTTGAAAAGCCGGTGAATGTATGAAAATATCTTCAGTAACTTTTTTAATCCCAACGACTTTCCCATCGGCTGGGGAAATAATTAAAGTTTCATCGGAAATAGCTCCTACAGGTAATTTCCTATCCGGGTCACGAAAAAACCAGAATGTAAAAAGAATAATAACAGCCCCGAGTACCAAAAGGAAGTATGAAATTAAATTATGTAGTTTAAATCCCTCCCGAAAAATATCGGGATGTAGTATAAACCCCAGAAATATTAATAAGATACTTATAATCAGGAAAACTATAATATTGTCGGTACCGTATTTTGTCAGCATATCAGTATAAAGTTTGTAAAGTTTGTAAAGTTTGTAAAGTTCTTAAAGCTTGTGAACTATTCAAAATTTGCCTTTATTCTTCACTTTTTGAACTTTTAACTTTATGAACTTTATAAACTATTTATTTGTTGAAAATAAAGTTATTAACATTAATAATAGTAATTGTAAATACAGAGCAATTTTTGTAATTTGCTTAGATATAAAATTAAGAAATTAATTCCTTTTTATATAATTCTAAATTCAGAAATAAGAAATATAAATTATTAGTATAAATTAATTATTGGTGCAAATATGAAATTTTCGATTTCTTTATCAGATTTTCAAAAAATTTTACAAAAAACAATTCCGGCAATTCCGAGAAAATCAACTTTACCTATCCTGGAACATCTCCTGTTTAATTTGTCGGGCAATTCATTAAAATTGATTGCTACAGACCAGGATATAACCATAATGTCCACAGTAGCGGTAGAAGGTGATTCGGACGGGAAAATTCTCGTGCCGGGTAGAAGGATTAATGACATAGTCAATGCTTTGGGTAAGGAAGGTAGTCTTGAATTTGCTACTAAAGAAGGAACTTATGAAATAAAAATTCAGACTTCATCAGGTAAGTATTCAATGAAAGGATTAGACCCGGATGAATATTTGGATATACCCGAATTATTCGATTCAGAGAAACCGGTTTTAGATACTGTCTTAGAAACTGCAAGTTTATCTGCCGGTAAGATTCCCCCTGTTTTATTTAAGAAACATGATATTACCAGGATTGCCAATAAAACTTTTTTTGCGGTTTCAACTGATGAATTCAGACCTGCCATGAACGGGGTACTTTTCCAATTCAGGGAAAGTTATCTAAATGGTGTTTCTACCGATAGCTACAGGTTAGTCAGAATAAAGCATTTAGCCGAAAAAAATATTTACCCCAAAGACCTTGATTTGATAATACCTGCAAGAGCAATTGATTTACTTAGGCGGGTGGATGACGATGTGATTATGTCTATGATAGAGACTAAGGGAAAAATTTCTCATGTAAGATTTGATGTTGCCGAAACGGTTTTCATTACCAGGTTGATAGATGAAAAGTTTCCGCCTTATGAATCGGTTATTCCTCTGAATAATGATTTAATCGTGCTTTTAAATCAGAAAGATATTCTAGCGGCAATCAAAAGAGTTTCGATTTTCACAAATGAAATATCTCATCAGATTAGGGTTAGGATGGATACTAATATGGTCATGATAATTGGTGAAGATGAAGAAACCGGTTCTAATGCTAACGAAACAATTGTAGCCGAGTTTACCGGCAAAAAATTCGATGTAGGATTTAATTATGTCTATCTTGAAGAGGCTATACAAAATGTTGAAACTGAATCTGATAACCAGATATTACTTACGTTCTCCGAACCCGCAAGACCTGTGATAGTGAAGCCTAATAAGGAAGGGGAAGATATTTTGATGTTGATTATGCCGGTAAGGCTATAGTTGAAAGTTAAAAGTAGAAAGTTGAAAGTTCTTAAGGTTTACTTTTTAAACTATATACTTTCAACTTTTTACTGATAGGGGGAAGTAAAGATTTTATAAAATAGCAGATTTTCGTGAAAATAGATAGTATTCAAATAAACAACCTCAGAAATCACAAACGGACAGAATTGGATTTCAATGAGGGAGTAAACCTATTGATTGGCTTAAACGGAGCAGGAAAAACAACCGTATTAGAGGGAATTTCAATTTGCGGATTTTCTAAAAGTTTTCTGCCGGTTTCGGATAGTTCTTTGATTAGTCAGGATGAGGAGTTTTATAATGTCTCTTTAGTTGCAGAGAATGATATTGAAATAAATTACAAAATTAATGTCAGGTTCATTCCGGGTATGAGGAAAATAATAAATTCCTCGCTGGGAGAAAACCTGCTTGCAAAAGATATTATCGGAGAAATTCCGCTTGTGATTTTATCGCCGGATTTTAAAAATATAACTTTTGGTTCACCTCAGGACAGGAGAGAGTTTATTGACCGTCTGTTATCGCAGGCAAGTAAAATTTACTTAGAAGAAGCAATAAATTATAAAAGGGCTTTAAGACAAAGGAATAATTTATTGTCCAATGCAAAACTTGACAGGCAGTTCGATTATTCATTACTTGACCCATGGACAGAGATATTGCTCAAATCCGGTTCTGAGCTTATAATACGCAGATTAAAATTTATATCGGATTTCGTTCCGGTATTCAGAGATATTTATGGAATGATTACAGAAGCAGATGAGGTTGTTAATTTAGAGTATAGTTCTAATGGAATAGACAAGGAAATTTTAAATAATTTTTCAGTTCAAAAAGATGTTTATGATTATTTAAATATTTCATCTAAAAAATTATTGAAAAATGAGATTAAAAGAGGTGTAACGCTATTCGGTCCGCAAAAAGATGATTTAAGAATAACAATTAACGACGGAATAGCAAAGGAATATGCTTCGCAGGGACAACATAAATCACTTTTAATTTCTTTGAAATTTGCTGAATATAATTTTCTAAAGAATAAGAAAAATGAAACTCCGATTATTTTATTAGATGACATATTCTCTGAACTGGATAAGGAAAGAACAAAGAAAGTTTTTGACATGATAATTAATAACCAATGTCAGACGTTTATAACTTCGACAGAAGAAACTGAAATGAAAAAGTTACTTAAAAATTATGATAAATGTAAATTTTTTGAAGTTGACAAAGGGAAAATAAAACAGTAGAAAGTATAAAGTTAAAAGTATAAAGAAAAAAAATTAAAGAAAAAAATTAAGATGATTATAGAAAGATTTGAAGATATTATTGCATGGCAAAAGACGAAACAATTGTCTGTTTTAATTTATAAAACATTTTCTAATAATAAAGACTACGGATTTAAAGACCAGTTACAACGTGCATCAGTTTCTGTTATGAATAATATCGCAGAAGGTTTTGAAAGAAAAGCAAACAAAGAATTTAAGCAGTTTTTGTATGTAGCAAAAGGGTCTTGTGGAGAAGTTCGTTCAATGCTTTGTTTAGCCAAAGCACTTGGGATCATTCCTGATGATAAATTTAAAGAATTTTTAAAATTAGCTGAGGAAATCTCAAAAATTCTTGGTGGTTTCATCAAGTCACTTTAAGAACTTTTTAACTTTTAACTTTCTACTTTCTACTTTATAAACTGAATTATGAGTGCAAATCCATACTTCGAGCCGAAACCACTCAAAAGAGTTTTTGAGGAATTAATCTCGCGACAAGGATGGGATTTGAAAATCAAGGAGCATGATATACCTGATGTCTGGCAGGAAATCGTAGGCGATATGATTGCAAAGGTTACTAAAGTTAAAAAAGTTGAAAAAGGAAAATTATATATTGAAACAGTTTCTTCAACATGGAGAGCTGAATTGATGCTTCGCCGGGAAATGTTAATTGAAAAGATTAATGATAAAATTGGAAGTGA
>JBEKWK010000134.1:0-7962 GCA_049513175.1 FCB group bacterium | reverse complement strand
CCAATAAGGCAAAAGGAAACTCCAATATCTTTTTGCATATTTGTAAGGACAGTGGTCTCCATATTGATTATATTGTGGTGGTGGGCATAGACAACTATCAAACATTACCGAATCCGGATTTTTAAAATTCCATTCGTCTATTGGATATTCTAATTTCCAGCAAGGATTCAGCGTATCGGCTGCCGCCGCTTTCTGTGGTATAAATAATAATGCTAAAAAAAATAGTACAGCAAATGAAAGAATTATTTTTGTTTTCATGGTATTTCTCCTTTGCACTTTTTTGATATAGAATTCTTGCGGGACGAGGCTGTGAAGCTTGTTCTGAGCTGTGTTTTGATTATGTTTTCCTGCGGCTAACATAATTATAATATTATAATATGCGAATATTAACTAACTCAATGTAAATTTAAAACTAATTTATGAGAAAAGCAAGGAATATTTTTGATATTTTAAAAATATTTATTTTGTTAAGATAGTTATGTGTTTGCCAGTGTGCCATATAGTTCTGCCGAGCCGCTGCCGGGAATGAAAAAGTCCACATTTTTTCCGGTAGTATTTTGATTTTGAGAATTCATATATGAGTTTATTGCTTTAGACGTAATACCGTTACTTGTTCCAGTACCGGAGCTTGTACCTGTTCCGGTACCAACATTAGATTTCATCATTTCGATTCTTGCTTCGGCTTCTATGGTGGATGCAAGAGAAGCTACGCTGATGTCCTGTGCGGAAGGGTCAACCGGAGCAAGTGCTGCACGCCTTACCTGCTCCATTTTCTGAATCGTAGCCTTGGGGTTACCATCCACAGGGGAAACATCAATCTGAACCTCTCCGCCTGTTGCATACTGTTTACCGTCTGGACCTGTGGTATAAGAATAAGAAGCGGCTCCGCTTACAAGACTGCCACCGGCAGCTTTATGAGCATCTTCGTGAGCTTTTACCTGCTGGTCAACTTTTTCCAATTCCTGTACCACTTTCTTGTCTTCGGGGGATAATTCTTTTGTGCCGCCTACATTAGTGTTTTTATTTGTATTGTTGGTTGCATTTTTACCTAATTTTTGGTATGCCTGGGTCTCTTTTGTACTTTTATCTTGTTCGTTGTTACTTGCTCCCGGAATGTATGCATCCTGATTTTGGTTTGCAGTATTGTCTGTAGTGCCACTCTTCACCCCCGGAATATCAGATTCCGTATCATGCATTGCAGTTGTATATTTTCCGATGGAGCTGCTAACTCCAACTGCATCCATGGCTGTAATAAATATTGGCATTTAACTTTACTCAAAATTTACAGACACCACACCGTTTTAATTATCGGCAGGTTTAGTTTAAAACTTTAGAAAATATTTTATAAAAGAAAATCTGAAAATTCTTTTATAGTCACAAATTTTTGTTCATATTATATTTTCCATTTGGATTTTATTCCATAATTATATAAATTACTTTTTATTGTGTTTGAATCTTTTAAATACATTTTTCAATTAGTAACAATCTTAAAGGAGTACTGAAATGTTGCCGACAGATATTTTAAGAGAAGACCACGACCTGATTTTGCTTGTTCTTAAAGGTATGAAAACAGAATTGAAAAATTTTGAAAATTCAGGTAAAATAAATATTGATAAAATTGAAAAATTCATTGATTTTACCGAAAACTTTTCTGACGGCTATCATCACATAAAAGAAGAACAAAGACTATTCCGTATGCTGGAAGAACATGGCATGGCTAAAGATAGTAATCCTATATCCGGCTTACTTAAGGAGCATCTGGTAGATAAAGAATTTATCAAATCAATATCAAAAAATTTGGATGCCGCAAGGAAAGGAGTACCTGAAGCTTTAAAAGAAATAAAAGAAAATTTATCCTCTTATATTGATATGGTAAAAAACCATATTTATACTGAAAATAATATCCTGTTTAATAAAGCTGAGAGGTTGCTCAGCAAGTCAGATATGGATAAACTGATAATGGAATACAAGGAGTTCGAGAAACAGAAACCTGTAGAACTGATTCACAAGAAATACCATAAAATTGCTTACGAGATTGCAGGGAGTAAGCCATAAACCTTATTTTGTTAGGACATCGTTGATTACATGGAATCTTCCTCTGGTCAGGAGTTTACTCCTGATTGACTTATGCAATTGCATAATCCCAATATTTATGTGAACATCTCAAGCCGACACCTTGAAATAGTGTTGACGGCAGGGGGAAAAATGTCCCTCTCATTTAAGGAGGGACACAGGAAAAGGTATTTTTCAATTAATATCCAACGTTAACAATAAAATTTACTTAGTATCCCCGTCTCTTAGTGTCCATCTTGGTATTGAAAAGATAGCTGCGTTTAATTTTCTCTTACCGGTTAATAAATAATAAGAATAATCAAATTCATACTGATTGGGAATACTGCCCGGAGTAGAGGCATTGCAGCCGACATCGGCTAAACCCGGCAGTTTGCCGTCTTTCCAAAATAAATCCCAGCAATGGTATAATCCGTCAGCTCCTCCTTTGGCATCCTGACCCCATCTGCCGGCGAAAACAAGCCACCAAATATTTCCCAGATTAACTTTTGAAGTATCGAACCATCCCCATTCTTTATACTCGAATAAATCTGTACCGTCAAAACCATAACCGTGAAAATTGTTATAAAGATATCTATAACTGCTTTTGCCTTTTTGGTCAAATATATATCCATTCAATATTTCATCTTCCTTATATATCATTTGTCTTGTGGTTGATACTCTGATAAGATTATAAAATGCTTCTTCCGATGAATGTGAATATCGTTTCAATGCATTACAAAAATACTGGAAAATAGCTCCGGCAAGCTGTACCGGTGCTGGTGATGACCATGCAAAATAAGCCTTAGCATTAATAGCTTCCCTCAAATCCGGTGTCGCATCAGTTGAACATGAAGCTATATATACAAGGCTTTTGGAGAAATCGGTATGCTTTTTTTCTATCAGCCACTTCCAAAAAGAAGGAGTAACACAAAATACACATGAAGCAGAATTAGGACGTACACCCCCGTCTTCCCAAAAAAATGATATAGTATTTGGTTGATCTTCAGTTCCTCCGTCATATGTAATTAAATCTCCGTAGCCGGCACTTTTCAATTTGTCTCTTAATTTTGGCCATTCTCTCTTCCAGCCGGCATTAGCATCTATTAAAAATACTTTGTGATTGGGGTCATTCGGGTCCATATCATAAATACCAATTCTTTGACCGAGAGCAAGTTTGCCGTTACTCATGCCGTGTGTATTAATCACAACAAATCCTGGAGATTTATTTTTAAAATAATTAATCAATGCAAAAATGTCCGCATTTTGGTCATTATATTCTGTAACTGTGTATCCGCATTTTTGGAGCAAAGGAACCATTTCTTCATAATTAAAATTAGCAGAACCGCTTAAAAAGTCACCGTTATAAGCATAATCTCCTATTCCTAAATTGAATGCTAAAGAATTATACCACGCAAATGTTTTAAAAATCCGGAATGGAGCATAAATTAAAGCAGTTCTTTCTTTTGGGTCAGAACTTGCATCTCCCGGTGCCTTAACTTCAAGAAATACTCTAGGGTCAGTACCCAGAGAATTTAAAGTTAATTCAGGTGGATCAGGCTTATTACACCAACTGAACAATTCTACGTCAACTGTTGCACCCCCTTCATAATTGATTACAATACCGTTTTTTGCTTTAAAGACGCTTGTTATTGTTGAACCTTTCTGACCTAGCAATGCAGGACTTTTAGTTACTCTTTCAGCTCTTAAATCTTTAAAGAAATTTATATACTCATAGACTCTTTGGATTGCGTCGTCCGAATTAAGATTCTCTCCTATTGTTGCTGATTTGAAAATAGTTTGTGCCATCATTTCAGGCGGCATCCATGAATTTTCCCATAATGAATATCCTTTAGTAGTGCTAAATACTTTAAAAGGCATTTTTATAGTGTCTGCATAAACATCAAAACTGAAAGATGTATGTACATTCATTCCGGCGCTATCAATACTTAATGTCAATTGATTATTATCTATGCTATATGTACCGGGTACATCTAATACATCAGCAGAATCAGTAAGTAAAATGTGCATTTTCCAATTAGGCTCAAAAAGCATTATGCAGTCCGCTCCTGCCATTACCGTTGTGCTATCTGAATCAACAATATGTTTTAGCACAATTGGAACAATATTATTCAAAGTGAGAACAGGTATTGGTAATTTCACAAATTCAAATTGAATTTGGTCACCGTCATGAGGGGTGACACTATACAGGGTATCATCCTCAAAACCATTTGCAGAACCTATGAAATCATATGTATCTTCCGACTGAGTTCCCTGAATTATCTTATCATTACCTAAGAATTTTATTTCTGCTATTGAAGAGTTTCCTGAACCGACCTTGATTATCTTTGTTGATAAGGATTGTTCACCGCATTTGGCATATATGAAATAGGCTCCTGCGGGCATGGCTTCTCCGTTTAGAAGGAATTTGTTTGCTCCGGGTTCGACTAAAAAGCTGTTTTTTATGACTTCCTTGCCTTGAACATCAGACACAGAAACAGCCAGCATACACGATTTTACGGCATTGATAGTGAAATTAACATTTTTTGTAAATTCGTTCGGATATACATTTGAAATGTTGAACTCTGCAGGAGTTGCATCCTTTACCTCAAGGATATTGAAGTAGCTAAGGTCAAAGGAAGTTGCTGTTGTTATAATCTCTTTATCCTTGGTCAGATTCTTTATTAGAACTCTCTCAATCTTTACATTGCTTCCATCTTGCTTGTTATTAGCCTTAAAAGTAATTATATCTGAAGCAAAAGAGTAATAGTTCATTAAAATGAAAAACATAAAAAAGGGAGTAAATTTCTTCATAGTATTATCCTTTTAAAATATATATTAAAATTGGATTATAAAAAAAGTAATATAATAATATTTAGATTTCTTTCCAAAAATATATATAAATTATTTTAAAAAGGCGATTTTAAACAATTTCAGTCTTTACCATTCTGAAATTCTTTGAACTTTATTTTCAATTATAAAAAAATATTTCATTAATTTTGTGTTTTGTATTTGAATGCGTTTTGGGAAATAATTGGTGTTTATATTAAAAAAGAAATGAACGGAGAAAATTGATGGCGGCTAATCTAATCGCACCTGCAAGGAAAACTCATAATATAACTTATGCAATCAGGGATATAATTCTAATAGCAGACGAAGTGGCAAAGACCGGAAAAGAGATGCTTTACCTGAATATCGGCGACCCTAATGCTTATGACCACCGCACACCACGACATATAATCGAAGCAACATACAAAGCTATGCTCGATAACAAAAACGGATATTCTCCTTCATCGGGTATCAAACCTGCAATTCAAGCCATAGAGCGTGATGCAAACAGAAAAGGCATTGATAACATACTCGATATTTTTGTTACTACCGGAGCAGGCGAAGCAATTGAAATATGCCTGACAGCTTTGCTGAACTCAGGAGAGAACTTCCTAATGCCTACACCGGGTTACCCGCTTTATACTGCCGTACAAAGCAAGCTGGAGTTAGTTCCTAATCCATATTACCTCGATGAAAATAACGGCTGGCAGCCCGATGTAGAGGATATTAAATCTAAAATAAATGACAAAACCAGGGCTATTGTTCTTATTAACCCAAATAACCCTACAGGTGCAGTATGCAAGCTGGAAGTGCTTCAAAAAATAGTCGAAATCGCATTGGAGCATAATTTGTTAATAATATCGGATGAAATATACGATAAACTGCTTTTCGACAGCAATAAGCATATAGCGATTGCATCATTGAATAAAGATGTATCCGTTGTTACATTCTCCGGGCTATCGAAGAATTATGTCGCACCGGGCTTCCGTCTTGGATGGGGCATTGCAAGCGGCAGGGCTAATGTAATGAAAGATTATCTCGAAGCCGTAAATAAAATTCTGCGGGCGAGAGTCTGTGCTAATCACCCTGAACAGTATGCCATAATTGATGCACTCGACGGCGACCAGAGCCATATTGAAATTATGAATGCCGTTTTGCAAAGAAGAAGAGATATAACAATGCAGATGCTCTCTAAAATCCCGGGTATCAGCATAGTAAAGCCGGAAGGAGCATTCTACGCTTTTCCATCAATTGATGTGGACAGCGATAAAAAGTTTACTTCTGAGCTTTTGAGAGAGACAGGGGTTGTTGTCGTTCCCGGGGACGGCTTCGGTGAAAAGCCGGGTTCACAGCATTTCAGAATCGTAATTCTTCCCACGGAAGAAGTATTAATCAAAGCATTCAAATTAATTGCCGATTTTTACCAGGTTTATAAAAATAAAAGCTAATTTAATATGAATTTACTTGCTTATATCTATTGGGGTTCAAGCCCTGAAATATTTTCCATAGGACCTGTATCAATCAGGTGGTACGGGTTATTGTTCTCACTCGGATTCGTCATAGGTTACCAAATCTTGTCATGGATTTTCAAGAATGAAAATAAATCACAGAAAGATTTAGAAGTGCTTACTGTTTTTATGATAATAGGCACAGTTGTAGGTGCAAGGCTCGGACATTGCCTGTTCTATGAACCGTCATATTATCTTGCGAATCCGGTAGAAATCCTAAAAGTATGGAAAGGCGGGCTTGCAAGCCACGGAGCCGCTCTCGGTATATTAATCTCCTTAATTCTTTACTGCCGAAAGGTAAAAACTATAAATCTTATCTGGATATTTGACAGAATAGTAATTGTCATTGCCCTGTCCGCTTGTTTAATAAGGCTGGGTAATTTCATGAATTCTGAAATAATAGGCAAGGCGGCAAGTATTCCCTGGGCTGTGGTTTTCCTGCGAGTTGACCATATTCCGAGACATCCCGCACAACTTTATGAATCCATTTCATATCTAATTTTATTTTTTATTCTCTTTTTTATATATCGCAAGAAAAAATCCGCAATTGCACCCGGTACTTTGGTAGGAATATTTTTGACATTTTTATTTGTAATGCGATTCATACTTGAGTTCTTCAAGGAGAGGCAGGTCAGCTTCGAAGCATCTCTCCCTCTCGATATGGGACAGCTTTTGAGCATTCCGTTTATAATTACAGGAATTTATTTTTTAATAAGAGCAAGAAGAAGTCTGAAAGTTAAAAGTTGAAAGCATAAAGCATAAAATTGAAAGTAGCACAAACTTCCTCGTCTGAGTAGAATTAATAAATGGTTATTGTCCTTGTTCCCAAGCTCCTGCTTGGGAACATTTTAATTTAGGTTACAAAGCTTGAACTTGACAACCAGAGAAAATATTTCCTTTTTATATAAACATTTCGTAAATTAATACTTATTATTTTTAAATGGAATATATTATGAAAAGAAAAATTATATTATCATGTTTCTTGCTTATCATTGCTTCAATCTTATTTGCTTGCAAAGCGAATAATCCAATAGTACCTGCGAATAATAATATTATTTATGAAAATTCATTCGAAACTGCCTCAGAGCTATCAGACTTCGGTTTTACGGAAAATATTGATTCTGTTTCGGGTCATTACGGGAAAAAATCAATTATCGTTCATGGAGGCATATATGAACAAGTTTCAATGCATAAAATTGTAGCCTCCGACAGTGGCTCATATTTGCTTAGTTGCTGGATTAAAACTTTTACACAGGGACAGGCTGGCTTATATCTTCAGCGTGGTAACAGTAACATTGCAGTCAGGGGAAGCATCATTACAACAAAGACAAGCTCATGGGAATATTGCATAGGTGATAGTGCAATGCAATTCAATAAAGGTGATACTATCTCAATTTGCATTGACCATGGCGGCTGTACTGCAGAAAAGTGGATAGATTATATAGAAGTTTTTAAACCTGATAAATAATAAATGAAAATATTATTAAAAATAATTATAATTTTCTTTATATTTCTTCTATGTCTTAATGCTAACGGGCAGGAAGATTCTGCTTCTTCCGACATAACCAAAGTAATA
>JBEKWK010000133.1:0-7972 GCA_049513175.1 FCB group bacterium | reverse complement strand
CGTATTTTGAATATACCAACCGCCTGCTTATTATCCTTCATCACAAACATTAAAAACCTGCCGACTTCATATACGAATTTGCAATTTGCAGGCTCACGGTTTACAGCAGTATTATAACATTTTATTGCAGTCAGAGTATCCCCGGAATTCAGGGCGGCACTGGCGTATCGCTTAACGTCATCCATTTCCAAAGAATCGAGACTGCCGAATTTTGCAAAAATAACTGCGGCATCAGCATACTTTTTAGCATCAAAATAGCACCTTGCAAGCAATAGCCTCGCTTTGAACTTCACAGAGTCAATCTGTTCGGATACTATTGTCAGATGAGGAGCAGCAGAATCGCACCAGTTTAACTCATAAAATGATTGAGCTAAATACCATCTGCCAAGGGACCCTTCCGGTCTTAATTGGACGTACCTCGATAGAGATTGGGCGGCTTGTTTATGCTTACCTGCCAGATAAAATATCTTTCCCTGTTCAAAATAAGCCTTAGCATTCATTGAATCCTGCTTTGTTACAGTATTCCATTCAGTAAGTGAACGATTATAATATTCTTCCCTGAGTGCATCATCAAACTCCCTGTTTGCCATCCAATAATAAGCTGTCGCAAGCTTTATACGGGCATCTATAAGATTAGGATTTATAGCTAAAGCTTTCTCGTAATTTTCCTTTGCCAGTTCATAGACTTTTTGAGGAAAATAATAATCTCCCAGAGCAGCATAGGCATCAGCATTGTTTTTATCGAGTTCAATAGCTTTCCGTATATTGAAATCCGCCTGCCGCAATGAATCCGCCCTGATGAATGCCTGTGCAAGTTCAAGGTAATTTTGCGGGTCATCACTGCCCCTTTGAACCGCATCTTTTAATATTGAGATTGCTTCCTGGTGCTTGTTCATCAAAGATAAGGTTCTACCTATCTTACGCCAGGTCGGAGTCTGCTTCCCTTTTATATCATCAGCTTTGCGATACATTATTAGAGCCGAATCCGGTTTTTCCAGTTCTGTATAAATGTCCCCGCAAAGGAGCATAAATCTATCATCCTTAGGGTTATCTTTTATTGCCGCAGGTATATACTTTGCAGCTTCAGGATAGTCTTTAATTGCGACTAAATTACGAATTGTTTCAGTCGGACTCTGTGCAAAAATATGCTTTGCAGTAAAAAATAATAACAAAGCAAATACTAAAATTACAACCTTATAAACTTTATGAACTTTATAAACTTTATGAACTTTATGAACTTTATAAACCTTATGAACTTTACGAACTTTATAAACTTCTATTTCCGAACTTCTCATTCTCATTCCTCTTCTATTAAATTAATTACTGCATAACCGGGAACGATACCGGCATCTTTATAATATCTTTGTACAATAGCTTCTTTTGCAATAAATGTCCCAAGCCACCATGGTAGATTGCGGCGGTCCTCAAGAAAATAAACATAATGCGAAACTATATATGGATAAAACCTTCTTACAATATTAGCCTGATGAGCTAAATGAGGAAACACCCTCTTTCCTGTGGAATCATTAAATGCGATTTTAAGACATTTTAAATTCGTATCTTTTATTACTTGCGATAAATAGCCGATTCCAATAGCATAATTTGTTTGCAAGACAAATTTCTTTACCGAATCATATCCAGCAAACATTAATAGTTTCCTTTTGGGTACATTATTTTTCAATACTAATGATTTTAAATTTGCATATTCGGAAGATACCTGGTTATTAATCACAAATTCAGGTTCTTTTTGCAATTTAGGGTAAATCTTTTTTAATAAATTTTTATCAAGAAATACTTCTTTTAATTGAGCATCTGTTATCGTATCCAAAGGGAAATCATTCTTTGTATAAAAAACAAGGGCGTCCTCGGCAAATAACATCCTTTGATAGGGTGTTATCTTATATTGTTTCATCAATGAATCTTCATCTTTCAGGTAATCTCTGGATAAAAAGATTACGGGAGTTATTCCTGCAAGAAGATTCGCCATTGCCTGGCGGGCGGTAGTTTTCACAACTGTCAGTTTTACATCAGTGTAAACCGAATCATACATCTTGAAAGGTCTGTCTAATAAATCGTAAATTGCCTCATCACAGCAAACGCTGATTGTTCCTGAATTTAGGGCAGGATATTTGTCATCCTGTACTTGTTTATTTCCCTTTCCTCCACAGGAAACAAGTAAAAGTGTAATGATTGAAAATAAAATTATAACAATGCTGTTACCGGAAACGATCTCTTTATTGTTAATCTTTTTCATCTTCTTCCCTTTTCAATTGTTTGAGTCGAGCTTTATAAACTACTATTCTATATACACCATATAAAATAAAAATGCCGCCAAAAACTTTTACCATCCTCTCATTTTGGAAACCGTGCGTTGGAAGCAGCCCGCTAATTAGTATAATACCAATTAACACGATAAGTATGCGAATTGAATAATTTATTACTTTTACTAACACAGACTGAACTCTTATTTTGTTTATATTATTTTAAGGTTTTATATCCGGTTTCCCTATTGAAATTTAGCCCACCAATTGGCGGGCTAAAAGATTTTTTTTCCATGTTAAACCAGCTTTCCCTAATTACATCATATCTACCTGAGCCTAAAGCTGATTGGAATACTTACCCAGCAAGTGATAGGATGAGTATTCTGTATTGCCGGAGTAAATATTGATTTCATCACAGCTTTTCTCGCCGCATCATTCAAAAGCTCGTTGTCCGATTGCTCGATAATTGTTTTCATAGGCTTGCCATCCTTGCCTACGAGAACCCTGATAGTCACCTTTCCTTCGACATTAGCTCTTTTAGCCATTTCAGGATATTCGATTTTCTTCTGAAGCTCGGCTAAATCTATATATGGCTCTTTTTCGACTGCGACAAATTCATAAGCATCAGGCTCTTCTTCCCTCGGCTTAATATCCACCTTTTCCCTGTTTAAATCAATGTTATTTGCAAAACCGCCATTGTCAACACCATTACCGCCAACTGATGAAGCTCTCGACAATTCATCCATTGATGCAAATTCCTTCATATCGGCTGTTATCTGCGTTTCGGGAACCGGTACAGGTGTACCTGCTCTCGATGCGGGACCTGTATTGATTATCTGCTCTACCGGAGGCGGAGGAGGTAAATCATCCGCATTTGAAGGCGGAGGAGGAAGATTATCCAACCTTATTTTAGCTATAGGTGCTATAAGCATTTTATTTGTTGACATCTCGGTAAATTTTGCTACTCCAATGTACAATAACAAAAGCAATATAAAAATACCTACAGTTATAGCGTGCGCCTTCACGGTGTGCTTCCTTATAACTTCTTTTAGTTCAACCGCTCCATAAGTTGATGGTGCGGGAACAACGATTGCAATTCCTGAGGCTGCCATAATTATAATCCTTCTATTTTTTGAACTTCTTCCGGTGAAAGAGGTGCAAGAGTGAATTTCCTCTTACGCTTCATTGGTTCACCGTTATCTTCCTTTTTCTGCGATATTACAGATGTAATTTTAATTTCTGCAAGATTCAGTGCGTCAAGAATTTGAACAACTTTACCATAGGGCGCATCTTCAGAAACTTTTAATACAATAATTAATTTATTTAATACATCCGGTCTTAAATTTTCATTTTCGGCAATTTTTTGAATATCTTCCATCTTCGCTTTTTGAGGGTCATCATTAGCAATATGCCAGAAAATCTGACCGTCATGACGAAGCAACATTGTCAGCAATTCCTTCTCCCTTACTTCTACCGACACATCTCCTTCGGGTGGAATGGACATTTCCATTACCTGCGGAGCCGCCATTGTCGTCGTAAACATAAAGAAAGTAAGTAAGAGAAAAGTAATGTCCACCAATGGTGTCATATCGAGAGCGAACCCGATTCTCTTTTTCTTTTTCCTCTTGCTGAGTTTTCCCCTTTTAACTCTTTCAGGAGCACTTAATCCACCGCCGCCGCCTGACATAATTTATCTCCTTTTTAAAAGTACATTCTAAAATATAGACACTTTAATTTACAATAAAGTTACATTCCCGTCTTTTTTTCCGTTACATAATTAAATACCGTAGCCCTGTTCTTTCTCATTATATCCATTGCATCGGAAACCCATTTGAATCTCAGCCGCCTGTCCGCATCTACTGCAAAGACGGTTTTGGGATTTACAAGCCTCGTTTTTAATATTAGCTGGTTAAGCATATCGAGGCTTACGTTTTCCATCATCGGTTTTTTCAAAACACTGTCCCTTATATTTGCAGGAATTCCCTCAATAGAAGTCCAGACCTGCTGCCTGTCCTGCTCATTTATCAATTCATAATTATATGTTGTGTCATTGACAACGACGTTATTGACAGTGTCCCGGATAGCAATTTTTATGATAGCTAAGTTCTTATCAGGCATTTTTGAAGTATCTGCCGTAACCAGCGGACGCTTTATAAAAAACTTCTGCTGGGCTTCCGCTTCAGTTTTGAATTTTGCCGTAAACATGAAGAACGTCAAAAGGAGAAATGTAATATCAACTAACGGTGTCATATCTATAACAAAACTCAGCCTTTTTTTCTTTACTTTTGGCACGTTTAACTCCTTTGTGTTTTAAATTTGTTATTTCTTCACGCGTATCGTAAATATCTGCGTAACACTCAAAATCGCCTCGTCTATCATATAAACGAAACTGTCCACTTTTGTTGTAAAGAAATTGTATGCAACGATTGATAATACCGCACCGATTAAACCGCCGGCAGTATTATACAAAGCTTCCGAAATACCGATTGACAACTGGATAGCCGATACCGTTCCGCTTGCGGCAAGTGCCTGGAATGCTCTAATCATACCGATAGTCGTTCCGAGAAGTCCAATCATAGTCGCAATAGAAGCAACGGTGGATATAACGACAAGATTCTTTTCCAAAAGCGGAGTTTCGAGGTTCAACGCCTCGTCAATAGCCCTTTGAGTTTCCCCGACCTTCTTCTCCGCACTGAATTCGGGGTCGTTTTCAACCTCCTTGAACCGCGTTATAGCCGCCCTCATAACATTTGCCACAGAGCCTCTCTGGTTGTTGCAATCCGTTAAAGCTGCTTCCAAATCGCCTTTCGCTAATTTATCAACCATACCTTTAAGATAAATAGATGGATTGCCTTTTCCTTTTGCTTTATTAATCGAAAATGTTCTTTCAAAAATAAATGTAGTGGAAATAAGAATCAAGCCAAGCAGAACACCAACAAGTGGACCGCCTGTGTGAATTGTTCCTAATACGTTGCCGCCTATGGGTTCTTTGCGTTTTGCTCCGTCTTTGAAATTACCGGGATTGCCCATAATGACCCACCATATAACCCATATTCCTATCAATTGCGACAGGACTATTACAGCTACATTAAACATGTTTTTCATAAATTAAACCTCTCTGAATTTAATAAATTATACTAAATTAATTTTATTGCATCTTCTAAAGTATTCGTGATTTGAAATACAAGAGTAAGCTTTGTAATGACAAAAATATTCTCGATTGTTTTGCTGACATTGCACAGAATTATTTTTCCGTTGCGTTTTACGAAATTAGCGTGTGCGGCTATGAAAACCCCTAAAGCAGTTGAATTAAGATAAGTTACTTTTTCGAGGTCAATAATCAGGCAATTTTTTTGTTGCTGGGACACTTCTTTGAGTGTATCCCGCAATTTGTCTGTTTCTTCGCCTCCAATGAATTGTCCCTTGAGATGCAGGATAACACCGCCGATTTGTTCCTCAATCCTTATTTGTGACATTCAACTCCCTAAACTATAATTAATATGTTTTCTTATTTAAATAAGAATTACAAAATTACTAAAATTTCAAAAACCAATATATATTTATTTTATGAATTTTTGTTAAAGGAATAACAGGAAATATACAAAACTGCTATTTCACCAATACATAAGACACAGAAAAAGAGGAAAAAGTTACTGTTTTCTTAATATTACAATGTATTCATTATTCATGGTTGAGGATACAGCACCTCGTACATTTGTGGGACTATTCATTTTAGGCATCTTTTTATTAGGGATGGCTCTTATAATTGTTTTTAAATGTTCAAAACCGAAATTAGAAAAAATCTCTACTGTTATAAGGTCTAAAGGAATTTGGATATTTTTTACAGTTCTATTGCCTAAAACATAACAAACATGGCCTCCTTTTCTTATATATTTTGAAATATTTTGAATTGAATTAAAGTAATCAATTAGAAATGATTGAACATCATTATATCTTTTTATATCAATATCTTTCAATTCGTTTAATTCAGATTTAGCTAACTCAAAATAAAGATATCCCTTTTTATATGAACCATTCCCACCCATCAAATTATTATCAACTTGATTTGCATCTTTAAAACCTAACCATTGATTAGATAAACGCGAAAACTGACCATAAGCAACAGTAGTTCTTGAATCACCATACGGAGGAGAGGTCACAATTAAGTCTACACTTTTTTCTTCAAAAATACCATCAGGAATACTTTCACAAGTATTAAAATCGAATACCTGTGTACACACATCATCTGGTAAAACTGGAATTAATTCTCGTAAACCCAAAATATTTCTATTTATTTTACTTAGAAAAACTTGAAATGGATCTACATTAAATTCTTTAATCTTTGTGATTGGAATTCTAAATAATTTAAACTCACTATTTCTTGTATAAGAACTTTCTCTTATAGTTTCACTAAAAGGGATAAGAAAGAAATCTCTCACTGAAGAATCTATTTTATTTTCAATTAGAAATTTAATAAAAGCCAATTTTAGTTTGATATATTCACTAAACCAAAAATCAATATTTGGAAAACTAGGAACGGGGTAATTATCAATCTTTTCGACTTCTGCATCTGTGAATTCAGATGAAAACAACGTTATGGAATAATTTTTTAAGACATTATATTTCGCTAATTCAGATTCTATTATTTTAACTGAATCATTAATAATCTTAATTTCGAATTTGGTCGTTTTGCTTTTGGCTATTAACCTTGCAAGAGGATTGAGATCTGTGCCAATAGTATTTATTCCCATTAAATTTGCTTCTAATAGCGATGTACCAGAGCCGCAATAAGGGTCAAATAAAATTTTAGTATTTTTATTATGGTATTCTTGAATTAAGCGTCTAGCAACCTGAGGTATCATCATAGCAGGATATGAGTGATAACAATGAGTATACCCTTTTGTATTAGCTGTTTCATAATTCCAGCTATTGTCTATTAATCTTTTATTTATAGTATTAATCATAATATATTTACAAATACTTACATATAGGTAAGTATAAAAATAAACAATTTTGTTGAATTTTAAAAATTAGAAACAAAGATATATGAAAAAACAAATTAAAACAAATATAGAATTATTTGTTATCAACAAAGTAAAAGAAAAAAGAATCGAAAAAGGCTATTCACAAGCTGAATTAGCTGACCTTTTAAATTTAAGTGCCGGTTTTATCGGTAAAATTGAAAGTTCAAATCATACTGCAAAATATAATTTAAATCATATAAATTCATTGTCTAGGATTTTTAAATGTAACCCCCAAGAATTTTTACCATCAAATTATTTAAAAGATTATGAAAAGTGATAAAATTATTGCTGAATTTAAAAGAATTAGAAACCTGGAATTTGTGCAAAGTAAAAGAAGTAATAATACCGGCATCGGCAAGACATTTGAAGATTATTTAGGTGTTAAAGAAAATAATAAGAAAGACCCGGATTTTGAAAATTTTGAAGTAAAAAGTCAAAGATTTCTTACAGGTTCAAAAATTACTCTATTCACTAAAGCTCCTTCACATCCAGATGGTGCCAATAATTATTTAAAAGAAAAATATGGTACACCTATAAAATCTGGTAGCAAAGTTTTAAAACTTCATACATCATTTTTTGGCGATAGATTTAATACATATTTAAAACGCTACGGGTTTAAAATTGAGTTTAATTCTCGTAGCAAAAAATTATTTCTAATTGTAAAAGATTTAAAATCAAATATGATAA
>JBEKWK010000132.1:0-7995 GCA_049513175.1 FCB group bacterium | reverse complement strand
TAAATTCAATTTACAAGTGATTATATAATGATAGAAAAAACATCTTTAGAATATCGTTTTCACGTAGTGAATATATTATGGGTGACGGTGTTTCGCTATAATATAATCTCTACGAGATAACCGGAGAACAGGGGATTATAGTGTTATCATAATATAATTCCTATCGGAATAAAAGAAAGAAAGTCATTTTAACACAAAGTCACTTCAGTAGAAAGTTGAAAGTATAAAGTTAAAAGTTCCGACAACTGATAACTGACAACTGATAACTGATTCAGTAGAAAGTTGAAAGTATAAAGTTAAAAGTTTTTTTCAACTCCTAATTCCTAACTCCAAACTCCTAACTATCTCATTATTTCCATTTTTTTTGTCAAAATCTGTGTTGGAGTTTGAAGAATATAAAAATATATTCCGGGCGATAAATCAGAGACATCAAATGTTATTTTATGCTCTCCACTATGCTCGAATTTGCCCAATTCCGATACCTTTACACCGAGAATATTGACAAGGAACAACTCTGCATTATCATCCAAAAGACTAAGGTCTATTTCGGTCTGCCCGCTTGCGGGATTAGGATGGTTTTGCATAAGTGAAAGACTTCCGCTCCTATCAGATCCAACCTGTAAAGAGGTAATCTGTTTGAATGAAATGTCGTCAACCATAAAATCATTACCATACGATTCAAGTGAAGTATCAATTATTGTAATGGTCGCAGAAGAATTGTTACCAGAAGTCCAAATATATTGATAATTATGCCATATACAAACATCATGAGGAAGCTGAAATATGTTTGTATCGAGTAATACATTATTAATATAGATTGCAATTGAAGCGGGATTGCTTGGAATAGCCATACCCAGCCAAACAGAAAACAAGTAATCAGTATTTGGTATTATTCCCTGGATTTCCTGTCCCCAAACTGCTTCATTTGGGAAAAAACTACCATTTGCAACGAGCATTAACCCTTTGCCAGTTGTATGGTCATGACAATCAGATAATTCATTAAAATTTACGTTGGGGTCATATGTAATAGTATAGTTACCTTCAGGTGATAAATCGTATGGTTCATATATATAATCAGTAAAAAATCCTGTATTACCAAGAGAGAAATCACCGTTGAAAATAAGTTCATCCGGACTTAAAGTGAACGTGCCCTGTCCAGATGATGTATAGAAAAAAATAAAAAAAAGAATAATATTGAAGGCAAAAACCTGAATCTTTCTTGAGTAATTCATAATTACCTCAATTTAGTTCTATAAAATGAAAACCGATTAAATTCTTAATTCATAAGGGTGGTTCCTAAAACCTGTTATTTGTCATTCCAGCGAAAGCTGGAATCCATACTTTATAAACTTTAGGAACTTTACAAACTTTCAATTCCTAATTCCTAATTCCGCACTCCTAACTATCTCATTATTTCCATTCTCTTTGTCAAAATCTGCGTCGGAGTTTGAAGAATATAAAAATATATTCCGGGCGATAAATCAGAGACATCAAATGTAATTTTATGTTCACCGCTATGCTCGAATTTGCCCAATTCCGCTACCTTTACGCCGAGTATATTTACGAGAATCAACTCTGCATAATTATCTAAAAGACTGAGGTCTATTTCGGTCTGCCCGCTTGCAGGATTAGGATTGTTCTGGGCAAGTGATAGAAGTCCGCTCCCGTCATAGAGTCGAGGAACCGGTTGCGTGCAAATATTGTTTATACAAAAATACCCGCTTTCTTTGTCAACTTTTACCATATTACATCCCCACTTAAAATCGGTAAGCTGTATTTCCGTACATTCGCTATCTCCAAGAGTTGCGATAAACTCAAAGGTCATTATATCAGGAGTTAAAGCGTTCCCTGAGAAATTTATGGTTTGGATGTTACCGTTCACAATTCCTTTGGGAGTATTACCGGAAGGCACAAGCAGGGATTGGTCATATTGTAGAGTACCGTTGAAATTGCCGGGGGAGCAATTTGGGTCAACGGGAGAAATAATGTGAATCGGTATATGTACCCTCTCACCCGTTGAAGCAGAAACGCTGTCTAATTTTATATTAGTATAATTGTTGACTATGCTGACTGAAATTGAATCCGAAACGGAACATAAATTAAGGTTGGTAATAGTTACAGAGTATGTACCTGGTAACTTGATAATTATATTTTGAGTAGTCTCACCGGTTGACCAATTGTAAGTATATCCCGACCCCGGAGGGGCTATAAGTGTAACCGAATCGCAGGGGCAAATTGCCGGAGGCTTATTAGATGTGATTTTCCCTATCGGATAAGGTACGACATTTACTATCATGGTATCGTTGGATACACAACCAATGCTGTCCCAAACAGTCAGAAAATATTTAGTTGTCTGATTACCGCTGAAAACAGGGTTTTGTATATCTGTTGCATTTAATCCGATAGAAGGTATCCACAGATACCTGAACGGAGGAACTCCTTTTATCGGATTTGCACCTATAGTTACAGTAGAACCTTCACAAATTGAAACATCGGGTCCTGCATCTGCCTGCAAAGTGCAAATAGGTCTGAATGAAATATCATCTATCATAAAATCATTGCCGAAAGACTCAACTGAGGTATCTATCAGTGTTATGGTAGCAGAAGTATTATTTCCGGATGACCAATAATATTGATAATTATGCCAGACACAAACATCATGGGGAAGCATTATTATATTTGTATCGAGTAATGTACCATTAATGTACATTGCAATAGAAGAAGGATGAGAAGCATGACACATACCCAACCAAACAGAAAACTGGTAATCCGTATTAGATAAGATTTTTTTGACTTCTTGTCCCCAAACTACACTATTCAGGAAAAAACTACCATTCGCAACAAGCATTGAATCATTTCCTGTAGTATGGTCGTGACAAGGAGACAAATCGGAATATATTTTTTTAGGATTATCAGTAACAGTATAATTGCCTTCAGGAGATAAATTGAGTGGGTCATAAATATAATCAGAAAAAAAACCAATGTTGCCAAGATGGAAATCCCCGTTGATTATAAATTCAGTCGGGCTTACAGTGAAAGTTCCCTGTCCTGAAGAATTATAGTATGATATAAAAAACAGAATTAATACAAAAACAGGAATCTTAATGTATAGTTTCATTTTTATTTTTGAAATTTTATTATTTTGTTAAATGAATAAGAAATAAATTATATTTTACTAAGTTAACAAATATCTTTTTTTTATCCTAATTCTTAAATATAAAATAAGAGCCGAAATTCAAAATTCATAATTCTTTTTACTATATTGCATTTTTCTTAATTACCATTAACGTATAACTAACTACTGAAAACTGTCATGAGTATTTTAGTCAACAAAAAATCCAAAGTTATTGTTCAGGGTATTACCGGTACCGAAGGAACGTTTCACACATCACAAATGCTCGAATACGGCACCAAAATCGTAGGAGGAGTATCACCGGGTAAAGGTGGACATGAATTTAACGGTAAGGGTGAAATTTCCTTTAAAAAACCTGTTATGGTTTATAATACCGTTAAGGATGCAGTTTCTGATACCGGTGCAACTGTTTCTGTAATATTTGTTCCACCCCATTTTGCTTCCGATGCTATTCTCGAAGCAATTGATGCGGGGATTGAACTAATTATAACTATTACTGAAGGAATTCCTACCAGGGACATGGTCAAGGTTTATTCCTCGCTAAAAGCCTCGAA
This sequence comes from FCB group bacterium, assembly GCA_049513175.1. Taxonomy (GTDB): domain Bacteria; phylum Bacteroidota; class Ignavibacteria; order Kapaibacteriales; family UBA2268; genus JBEKWK01. The sequence goes on along the minus strand of JBEKWK010000132.1, from coordinate 4,308 downwards.
TACCCGTATGATTGGACCTAATTGCCCGGGGATTATTAGTCCTGGTGAATGTAAAATTGGGATTATGCCGGGTTATATTCATAAACCGGGTAATGTCGGCGTTGTATCACGCAGTGGAACGTTAACATACGAGGCAGTGAAGCAACTTACCGATTTGAATATTGGACAATCCACATGTATTGGCATTGGCGGCGACCCCATCATCGGTACTCAGTTTTTAGATGTAATTACATTATTCAATGAAGACCCTGATACTCACGCAATTTTAATGATAGGCGAAATTGGTGGGAATGCCGAGGAAACAGCCGCAGATTATATTAAAAAGCATGTCAAAAAACCTGTCGTAGGATTTATTGCCGGACGTACTGCTCCCCCGGGAAGAAGAATGGGACATGCCGGAGCAATTATTTCAGGCGGTAAAGGCACTGCCGCTGAAAAAATTAAAGCTCTACAGGATGCAGGTATTTTCGTTGCCGAATCGCCCGCTCTCATCGGTCAGACGATGGCTATGGCGTTGAAAGGAAAAGCTCCGGAAAAAAAGATAGAAAAAGTTGTAAAAGGTAAAAGGGGAAGACCAAAAAAAGATACTTTAATACACAAAAAAGTAAATACAGCAGGTATGCCTTTTCGTGAAGGTTCAAAGATTGCCGGTGTTTTTTCTCAGCTTAACGAAGAAAATCAAAAAGCGTTTTTAACTTATTACTACGCTAACAAAGGTAAAGGCGGTTACAACGTCAGAGCTATGAATATGCTGAATAAACAGAATAGAAAAAAGAATAAAATCGAAAAAACTAAAAAAGAAATAAAAGTAGAAAGTGAAAAGTTGAAAGTAGAAAGTGAAGAAATAAAAATTAATAAAGAAGAATTAAAAATACAGGAAATTATTAAAGAGGAAAAACCCGAAAGAATTTTAAGACCAAGAAAACATATACTAGAAAAATTAGATTTTAACGAATAAAAAAAAACAGTTTATAAAGTTTGTAAAGTTCATAAAGTTTATAAAGTAAAAAATATGACTTACAATCTGATAACTGAAAACTGAGAACTGATTACTAACAACTGACAACAAACAACTAACAACTGAATTATGATTGAACGAACATTAGCTATTATCAAACCGGATGCCGTTAATAAAAATGTAATTGGCGAAATAATCAGCATGATTACTAAAGCGGGATTTAAAATTCTGTCTATGAAGATGACAAGTATTTCCAAAGCCCAGGCAGGTGCTTTTTATGAAGTTCATAAAGAAAGACCTTTTTATCATGATTTGGTGGAATATATGAGCAATGGGAAAATTGTACCTATTGCATTGGAAAAAGAAAATGCCATTGAGGATTACCGCAAGCTCATCGGCAACACTGACCCTGAATTAGCCGAACCTGGAACTGTCAGAAAACTCTACGGAGAATCGAAAGCCGTAAATGCTGTTCACGGCTCTGACTCTGTCGAAAATGGTTTAATTGAAATCGGATTTTTCTTTAGTAAAAGCGAAATAGTCTAATTTATTTTAGAATGTAGATTCTAGATTTTAGATTTAATAACATTAATCAAATCGTAATCTTAAATCTAGAATCGTACATCTATTTTATTCTTTTATAAAAGTTCAAATCTTTTTTCTGGTTACCAAGCTCCTGCTTGGTAATCTAAATTAAGATGTTCCCAAGCGGGAGCTTAGGAACAAGGTCATAAAAAAGGAATTAAGAATTGATAACTCAACTCCTAATTCCTAATTCCAAATTCCTAACTGAAATCTAAAATCTACAATCTAAAATCGTAAATTATTTGATTTTTTTATAAAAGTTCAAATCTTTTTTCTGGTTCCCAAGCTCCTGCTTGGTAATCTAAATTAAGATGTTCCCAAGCGGGAGCTTGGGCACAAGGACAAAAAAATAGGAATTAAGAATTGAATACTCAACTCCTAATTCCTAATTACAAATTCCTAACTAATTAAACCTAAAATCTACAATCTAAAATCGTACATCACTTGATTTTTTTATAAAAGTTCAAATCTTTATTTGATATTATTTTATTAATATCATTGACCTCATCTTTATACTGATACCTGTTTCCGAGGTTATACATCTCTGTGAAAGGGTCTTTATCAATAATCAAGTTGTATAAGTAATCCAATGAAGGAACCGCATCTAATTTGCTATACTCATCATAAGTGATTTTTATAAAAACAGAATTGAGATTTACTCCCCTGTTATCCAGCAAATAGCCGTCAGACAGCTTCGCCGGATATGCCAGTTCTCCATTATAAAAAATATCTTTCGGAGAAGGATAGGATATTATCTGCGATTTATCATCAGAAAGTATCACAGGAATATATTTACTATAGTCTCCTTTTGTTTTATATATAATGGTCGCAGGATTGGCATAATCTATTTTTGGAATTACTTTTTTTACAGTATCTTTATGAGAAGAGCAGGAAAAAAATAAGCCCATGATTAATCCTGTTATTATTAGCATAATTTTGAAATTCATTTTCGTTCCCTTATTTAATAATTTCAAACTTTTTATTTATAATAGCATTATTTATTGTTGCCGAAACAAAATATACTCCTGTCGGTAAATTAGAGACATCAATCGTACAGGTTTTAGAATTTGAATTTTGGTTCAATCCATTTAGAATTACGGACTCTCCCATTTCATTCAAGACACTCAAATTCTGAATTCTGAATTCTGAATTCTGTATAATGGATTGATTACTAAAATCTAAGACGATATTATTTACTGCGGGATTGGGATTAATCTGGAAATCTATATTGCCGGATAAATCATCCGTTACCCCAGTGCTTTTTGTTCTGGTTATATTAATTTCGAGCAGATAAGTTCCCGTTAACCCTGTAAAGGCAGGAGCAACCAAAAAGTAAACAGTCCCCTGATAATTTACCTTAATATCAGTACCAAGTAAAGTTGGGTCTTTAGATGAACCGGACCAGTTCTGTCCGTCAGTTGAATATGAATAAATCGCATCGAGACTGTAATTCTGACTATTAAGAGTATTATGCAATTTGGCATTAATCGTATAATCAAATCCTTTTGGAAGTATAATTTTATAATAATCGAGGTCAGTTCCTATATGACAATTAGAGCCGGTAGTGCTAACTGAAGCCTGATTATTTGAAAAATTCAATGGTAGATTATAAGCCTGACCAATTGTATTATTGACTTCGTATATATCGGGTTGTAATGTCTGTTGTTGAACTATTACTTTAATAGGATTTTTATAATTTGTTGTGCTTCCGGTTAATTGCCAGGTAGTATCACTATCCCATATATGAAAAAGAGCAAGCAAATAAGTTCCCGGCTTTACATCGAGATTTGAATTTTTGAAAGTGAGACCATTTGTATAATGTTGATTTATTCCAAGGCTTTCTTTATCTTTTTGTTCGATAGTAAATGCCAGAGTCCCGGTACTATCCATGTTAAACAAAGACAAATTAAAAGACCCCGTAAAATCATACAGGCTATAATTAACAACATCCAAAGCAACAGATATCGGCTGTCCCTGTGTTAAAGTTGCACTCGGGGATACTGTCATTGGAGCATATAATTCAATTGGATTAGGATTTGTTACAGATAACGTCGTTACATTAATATAATTTCCATTATCGGCAACCGCTGTCCAATAGCCTCCTGTCGGTCTATAAAAAATGCCGATATAGTAGTCACCGGGTAACATACTCAACAATCCGTTTGTAGAAAATGTAATATCGTTTGTATAATGATTTCCTGCTTTTAAGTTAGCACCACTTAAGATTTCTACAAAATCTACAAAATTTAAATCCTGGTCAAATGCAGCAGCACAATAATCTCCATTGAAATCAGTAGTACCATTATTTACTATATTGGTAGTAATATTAAAAGGGTAATCATAATATATACTTAAAGCTGAGCCAGTAACAAAATCAAATAAAGCTAAATCAAAAGTTTTAACATCTGTCCCTTGAGGGGCTTCAATACCAATGACAGCCTGCTGACCGCTGTTAAAACCACCGCCTCCGCCACCGGTTCCGATAGTACCCGGATTTAAGGCATTAGTTAAAAAATAGCCGTCAGATTGTCCAGCCCAACCCCAGTTAAAATGGAAATAACTGCTGTTTTCATAACCGTCACATACAAAACAATGACCGCCTTCATTTCCAAACCCTGCATAGAGAACCGGTCTGTTTGCGTCAAGTTCTGTAGTTAACAAAGCATTCCATTGAGCATCCGTATAATCTTTTCGTTGAACACCCTGCAATGAAGTTTTATAACCAAAATACGTTAATAATGCATATTCGGCACAATTTGTTATCG
>JBEKWK010000131.1:0-8020 GCA_049513175.1 FCB group bacterium | reverse complement strand
AGAAATAATCTGAACTATTAAAATTCCTTCTATCCTAAAGGAAACATAATGTCTACTCCTTCTTCCTCTACCTTTTCTTTTTGCCCATAAATCACAAATTTCCACATCACACTTGACACCAGTAAAAGTTAATTTTATAGCCTTTAATAAACCAATAAAATATGTAACTGTCATTATTAAGATAATTAATTCAAGAATCCCTAAAAAGATAACCATACCCATAGTGAAATTCCCCGTAGAGGCTGCCGGAGTCTTTGCACCTGATATAATTGATGAAATAGGAGTTCGGTTAATGTAAATATAAAAACTTACAACACAAAAAGGTACGAACCAAATAATCAAAGTTAAAAATGATTGCGAAATAGAAAGCTGAGCATAGTTTTCTTTATTTCTTGTATTCGTTTTAGCTTCTACATTTGCAGGGGGTTTGAATTGATCCAAAACCTCTGCCGTGGAAATTAATTTTAGAGAATCTAAAGGCAATTGGGTAAAATTTCTTCCGAAATCTTCAGGTGCCATTTGCTTGATTTCTTCAGGAACATTATTTAATGTAGCTTCGTCCCATTTTACCACAGCTTTGCCTGATTTCGGGATTATATTTGTAATTGTTCCTTTCCAGCCTTTGATGTCAACCGCAAAAATCGGATGGAGCATTTCCTTTGATACGACTACATGAGCATTTTCTTTCAGTGTGGTTTCCATTTACAATCCTTTTTCAGAAAATTTCAACTTGATACATATTAACAAGCAAAAATATAAATAATATTTCAACTGCTGTGGTCAATTATAATTTTCCAATTTCCACTAATTTTTTTCATAATCAGAGAGAAGTAACCACTGGGTTTGTCAGTTTCTCTTGCCAGTTCCCATTTCCCAATTACTACAGCATTTATGTCAGATAACAATTCGATTTTAAGAAATGTAAATTTTAATTTGCCCATTGCTTTTGTGTCGGGATAGCTTTTCTTATAATTTTCGAGTGTCGTCTTCCATCCATACTTAGGTCCGCTTTTCCCGATAAACAGCAATGAATCCGAGTTCCAGTATCCTTGCATATATGCTTCTATGTCTCCTTTGTTCCAATCATTTTGTTGATTAAGAAGGACTGTTTTTATGTTGTTGATTTCAATGTTCTTATTTACCAGTGCATCCTTTGAACACGATACAGAGAATAAAAGCAGAAAAAAAAGAAAAATTGATTTCATAATATAAAAACATTAATATATGTATAATTCATTACCATTTCAAGTAAACGCCTTTGGGTAATTTTTCTAATGCTTCATTCCATTCAATTTTCGAGCTGTCCTGATAGAATCCTTCCCGTGAATATTTAATTTTACCATCTTTATCAATCAATACGAAAGTTGGAAATCCTACGATTTTATATTGCTTCTCTAAATATTTTGCATTATAGAGAATGTCATAGGGTATTTCTTTTTGTTTGGAATATCTGAGCAAATCTTCTTTAGCATTACGTCCATAAATACTTAGAACTTTTATGTTTTCATGTTCCTTGGTAAATTCTTTTATTTTAGGTAATGCTAATTGACAAGCAGCACAGCCAATATCTGTGAAAATCAAGAAAACAGGCTTCCCTCTCAATTTCTTCAGATTTATTTCTTCGCCCTTAATTGTTTTAAGAGTCCAATCAGGGGCTTCCGTGCCAATTGTCAAAGATATTTCATGTTGTTTAATCGGTGCATTATCTATGAATTTAAAATCAGAGGGAAATGCTTTCCTTGAAAAATATTTATCAGAATTTTCCAAATTTAAAGTGTAATCCCAGAAAAAGATTGTGCCGTCATCACTGTGCCTGTTTAAAATATCTGAATAATGCTTATAGTAAACAAGAAGTTTTGAATTCTTTCCGAATCCGAAAGTCTGTATTATATATTTTTTTTCATTATCAATTAAACTATCTTCAATTGTATAACTTATACGGTAGCATTCGATTCCATTAATTGTAGAATCTGGAAGTCTTGATAATTTGCCTTTGCTTTGGAGTTCATATGCAAGATTTAATAAAACGAATAATGAATGTGGTAAGTATGATTTTTTTTCTGAGGTAATAATATATTTTTCCCCTCCCCAATTCATTTCTTTATTTACGAATCTATCAGGATTATTTTTTATATTGATAACGTCAACTATACTATCCCCGTATAGACGCCAGTAATATTCAAGAAATTCTTCACCATTGTATATAAATTGATGGAAGAAATTACTTATGTTATAATTAACGTATGTAACATTATTATTAGAAATCAATTCATAAGTATTGGTGAACATTATTTCTGAATTATCAATTAATATACCAGTGTTAGTCTCATAAGATGAATACTGAATTATTTTATAACTTGTTACAACATTTATAAAATCATTTATAATTTTATTTGCAGAAACAGTATCCTGTAGCTGAGGAATAGCCAACTCAGAAGAATAAAAAAATAATAAAATAGATATAATTAATTTCATAACATTCCAAAATAAGTTATAAAATATTTCTAAAATTAATCTTTTTCTTTACTCAAAATCCATTGCTTCAAGAATTTTAGTCGCTTTCTCAAAATTATATCTTTCTACCATGAGGCTGGCACTCCGTGTTAAGCCCATCATACCGGGGTCATCTTTAAAGACAAAAGCCTCGACACCCTCCGCTTCGAGCAACTGTTTAGCCAGTTCTGCAGTAATTTCATCCATGAATGTTTTTACTTCAACAATGTCAGCGTTATTTAATGAATCCATAACAGACTCCGAAATATTTATAAAATTATTTTTATTTATCCGCCATATCTTAATGTTAGCTTCATTATATTCAAAGGGTAGTTTGATTCATATGAATGACTATAGCTGATATCAGCCTGGAAGATAGAGAACCTGAGAGAACCTCCAAATGTCAGATATTTTTCGTTTCCTAATCTGAGAGGAAGGGTATAATATCCTGCCCTTAATGCTAAGTGATGCTTATACCAATACTCAGCACCTAATCCTAATTCAACACCCGGATTGTTCCACCCTGATATTAATGACTTTGGCAAACCATCGTAACTTGATTCATAAATAGAATCATTTCCGGAAACACTTATAATTGTACGTCTATATACTAATAATTTAGTTATATCAACAGCTAATTTCAATTCACTTTTGTTATTTTTTAGCAAATTAAAACCAGCTCCTAATCTCAATTGAGTCGGTAAAGGGTCCGATTCATCCCAATATGTAACTTTAGGACCTATATTCTTTAGATTTGCCCCCAGGGAAATTACATCTCCAAGTTCCATGCCCAAAACACTCAAATCATGCGGTTGCCACAAAACTCCAAAGTCCAATGCAAAGCTGACACCGTCTAATGCTCGATGTTGATTTGGAGGTTCCATGTTGGAATTTATATATTTTAATTTTGCACCAATACCCCAATCGTCGCCAATAGTAGTACCGTAAGCTATACCAAAGTTATATTCATAAGAATTAAATTTACCTAAGACAATTCCACTATCCGATGTTCTTGTGTACTCGCCAAGCTCAAGGTATGAAAAATCTACTGCGACAGTACCTCTTAAAGGCTTAGAATACATACCCGCAGAAATATTATGTATGCCGAATGAATTGTTCTGAAAAATAGGATATTCAGAGTATGTATAAGATGCCTCGAAAAATCTTGTGGTGTCCTTTTCAGCTCTATCCGAAAAGAAACTTCCGGGAATTATTGTCTGTCTGAGAAATCCGAGACCGCCGGGATTCAAATTTGTTGCTTGTATATCGTTTGCAATAGCAGTACCGGCACTGCCCATTCCGGAATATCTTGCATCTGTAATGTCGGTAAGTGTTGGTAAAGGATTTACGGTTTGTGAATAGCTATAATAAATTGTAAACGAAGTTAGAAGGAGACTGATAAAAATAAGCTTCTTTGTTTTCATTTTTAAGACCTTGAACATAAATCTATTAAAAAAATTATATAAAGTCAACATAATGAACAAATACCTATATATTCATCGAAGAACATAGAAAATTATTTTATCCCACTCGTGGGTTTAATTTATCCGCAATGTGGTGAAATCAAAAAAAATTTCTTGATTTTATACATCGTTGCTTGCGGTGAGTTTGTAAAATATAACTTCTATTTCACACTATCCTTATTTTCTCATTTTTATTGTAGCATTTTTCGGAGAAAGGCTTGTATTTATCAATCCATAACATTTCAAGAATTTCTAAATCTTCACTATAATTATAATCACTGTCCTGTTTAATCTCCAAAGTTTCAAGAACCTCGTATTCAAAATTATCTTCTCCAAATTTTATCCAATCTGACTGCAATGCAGAATTAAGGTGATTTCCCATGTTAAGTATTATTTTGGCTTGCTCAAATTGGTTCTTAAGATTCAAAGAGCTTCCTAAAAAGACTTTCCCGGTCTTTTTATTTCTAATAACAAAGACACCCTTTGGAGGCACAATGTTTTTGTATTCTTCTTTTAACTTCTTTTTATTAATCATATTTTAATCAAATCATATTTTTATTACGGTAAATTCCTGGATATAAATTTTCCCACCGGCATTAAGTATACAATTGTATACACCTGATGGCAAACTCTCACAATTTACAATAAATCCATAACTTCCTTTAGAAGTAATCTTATTGTTTGTAAGTTTCAATACTTCTCTTCCATAATTGTCCGCAATTGTTATAGTAACCATCATATCGGTTGTAAGTGTAAAATGTCCTTGAGTACTAGATGTACAAGGATTCGGATAAATTCCAAAATAAATATTTTTATCAGGATTGACTGAATTACTACAAGCGGAAAAAGCAACTGAAAATATTACCATCAACAAAAGAACAAGTTTATAATTTTTTGTTTTCATAATAAATCATTATAAAGTTTTACAAAAATCATTTAATTATTTATCCACCGACTCTGACAGTAAATTTCATTACGTTTGTCAGAAATTTAGTATCACCTGATGAAATATAATAGCTAATATCAGCCTGAATGATAGAGAATCTAAGAGATGCTCCAATTGTCATATATTTTAAATTTTCTATAGCAGCAGGTTCTGTATAATATCATGCCCTAAAAGCAATAAGATGCATATACCAATATTCAGCCCCTAATCCAAAATCAACGCCGGGACTTTTCCATCCTGTTATTAATGATTTTGGCAAACCATCAGAATTAGTCTTATAAGTTGTATCAACACCATTTATATTCAATGTTGTGGAATTATATACTAACAATTTGGAAACATCAAATGCTACCATCAGGTCGTTAATTTTATTATGAAGCAAATTAAAGCCTGCTCCTAATCTCAATTGAGTCGGAATAGGTTCAGTTGGAGATTTATATGTATACCTGTATAATATATTATATGAAACTCCGGGTCCGATATTCTTTAGATTTGCTCCCAAAGAAATAACATTTCCCAATTCCATGCCAAGCAAATTTAATTTCTGTGGTCTCCATAAAACTCCAATATCAAAAGCATAACTACTACTTCCCATAGTTTCTTCAGTATAGTAATTTGGAGGAACCGGAGCAGTGGCAAGATTAGATTGAATGAATTTAAATTTAACTCCAAATCCCCAGTCGTTTCCAAAAGTAGTTCCATAAGCTAAGCCGAAAATAAAATTATTTGCATGAGTTTTACCAAGGGAAGTTCCATTTTCCGAAGTTCTTGTCATTTCACCCAGCCCTTCATAAGTAAAATCCAGAGCCAGAGTACCACTTAATGACTCAAAATAGCTGCCTGCGGTTATATTTAAGTTTGTCTTAGGACTATTGGTGTAAAGTGGTAAAATTGAATACGAAATAGCACCTTCTAAATATGAAGGAATATCATCTATTGATTCACCTGATAAGAAACCACCTGGTTCTATTTTTTGCTTTAGAAATCCAAGTCCCCCCGGATTAATATAAGTTGCATAAACGTCATTTGCAATTGCAGTTCCGGCATTGCCCATACCTGAATACCTGGCATCCGGCGATTCGATTAGTATTGGTAATACAATTCCAGTTTGTGAATAGGAGTCAATTATTGTTAATGAAGTTAATAGAAAAAAGAGGATAAAAAGATTTTTTAGTTTCATTTTATATACCTTAGTAATTAAGATTTTAACCATATTAAACTTTACTTATTAATTAATCAAAATAAAATAAATAATTGAGATAAATCAATAATCTTGAACTTTGTTATACCATAAAAATTACAAATTTTCAAAGAAATAAAATCTGATGCCGGATTGGGGCAGATTATTTGCATCTCTTTACTTTTTATTAATTACCTTTTTTGTGCCTTTTGTAAAACTTCTTATTTCCGACCAAAGTCCAAATCCCTGACCGGTATTATTTAATCCTTTTACCCTCCAATAATATTTATTAAAGGATAAAAGACTTTGAATTGTATATTTATTAATTGATATAACTGTGTCAATTATTGTAGAGCAAAAATTCATATTTGTATCAATCTGCAATCTGTAGTTAATTGCCTTGTCACAGGTCCAGTCCAGTTCAATATCCGGTAATTTCGATATATAATTATTTATAGGTTTGGTCAATGTAGGACGTGAGGGCAAAAGATTATAAAATGGGTTCCCCGGTATATAAGGAACAAGAGGCGGAAAGAAAGTTTCGTCTTTATAGAAAAATTCAAGTCCACGAACAGTTACGGTTTGATTTGCTCCTGTTTTAAATGAGAACTTCCAATCACTTGCCGAAGAAGGCTTAAATGAAATATATTGGTCGGCATCATTAATAGGATTATCTGAAATAACAGAGTACTTGCCATTTTTATTAGCTTCAATTTTAATTCTTTCGGCTTTGTTGTGTTGACCGCTGTGCTGTGTATGAACTCCGATTTTATCCATTGATACTGCAAAAGGAAAATGTATTTCCGCCTCAGCCCAGGCTACTTTATCGGATTGCCACATATTTTTCTTATCGAAAGTATTTCCCATTCCGGCAATACTTGGCTTAATCTGATGCTGAACAATATTTTCGACAGCAGTTCCAAAAGTTTCACCTGAAGAAGTCGTAACCTGCAAATGATAATCCGCCTGATTTGGAATATCAAGGATTCCAAGCTTAATAAAGTTGGGGTTCATTGCGTAATCACCGGGAACATCTATTGTAGAATCGAAATACATCTCAGGAAATACAAATTTGTTTAAAGCTAAATCTCTAAGGTCTTCAGGATTCAAAATACCCGGAGTCTTGCTCGGCGTAAAGAAATTCGTGTGATGCTTGGGATTGTAAGCCATTATTGACATGTTTTTTTTCATATCATATCCGTAAACATCCACATGAGGCAAACCGAAACTATGACCGAGTTCATGCTGAAGAGTAGATTCAAAATTTGGTTTTTTGTCCATTGTATAAATAGAAAGGTTGACTATTCCCCCTCCTGTATTAAATCCTGCATTCAAAGGACGGGCGCCCCCGTTAGGAAATTCATTTGACGGGCTCATATATATTATAAGAAAAATATACGGGCAATTAAAGCGATTATAGCCATAATGTGTCAGAAGTTCATCTGCAAAAGCGGAAGCAGCACCTTCGCTTTGAGATTGATAAAAAGCATCGTTTTGTTTTGCAAAGTAAACATCGGGAGTTGAATCTGCTATCATAAAAGTTGTACGGAATTTTAGCATCTCTTTGTATCTCGCCTGTGCCCAATTCAAATAACGCATTATATTAATTTTTTCGGAATCAACAGGATTTCTCGCATCGGTGGGTACAAAAAAAACCGGACGCACTGTAACTCTACCCGGATTCATACATTGGTTTTGTCCATACAAAACATTAAAAAAGAGAAAAAATAAAACTGAGAGAATTAAATATTTCTTCATATTAATCATTAATATTAATTTGTTTACATAGATAATTATTATATATTCAAATTTTGTTTCATAAAATTAATGAACTACGAATAAAGATTTAGCAATTTTATGTATTTAGATCAAACTCCCTTTATTACCTAATAATATCACTTCTAAGATTTCCCATTTTTTTACAAATATCTTCAATAC
>JBEKWK010000130.1:0-8031 GCA_049513175.1 FCB group bacterium | reverse complement strand
TATCCAAAAAAGAAGGTAAGTATTCCGGAATAAATTATAATGATTTAAGAGCTATGGTAGAAAGCTTTATGGTGGGATTGATGGAACTGGGTATTCATTCCGGTGACAGGGTAGGTTTGGTGGGAGAGAACAGGCTTGAATGGGTTGTATCGGATTTGGCGATTGTATCAATTGGGGCAATTGATGTACCTGTTTTCCCTTCTCTTTCTGCGAAACAGGAAGAATATATCTTTAATGATAGCGAGGTTGTTGCAATAATTGTTTCGAATAAATATCAACTGAATAAAATTCTTGAAGTGCGGGAGAATATTGCATCTTTAAGGCATATAATTGTAATGGATACTAATATTGATGCAAAAGATATAACCATCAAATCTATGTCTAAGCTCATTGAAAGGGGAAATGAGATAACAAATTCTGAAGAGAGAAAAAGCATTTTTGAAGATTCGATTAATAAAATCAAAGAATATGATTTATTGACCCTGATTTATACAAGCGGCACAACAGGGAATCCCAAAGGCGTTATGCTGACTCACAAAAATATTATCTCGAATGTCGAAGCGGCAAAGGAAATAATTTATTTCGATGAGTATGATTTATTTTTATCGTTTCTTCCGATGTGTCACGCTTATGAAAGAACGACAGGATATTATACTGCTTTCAGTTCCGGTTCGACAATAGCTTTTGCTGAATCTATTGAATCCGTTGCAACTAATATCCTCGAGGTAAAACCGACGATAATGACTACTGTACCTCGCCTGCTCGAAATGATTAAAAGGAGGGCATATTCAAATATTGAAAAAGAATCTAAGACTAAACAAAAAATATTTCATTGGGCTGTCAAAATCGGTGTGAATTATGTCAGAAACAAATTAGCAGGACACAAATCGGCTTTTCTAAATGCAAAATATAAACTCGCTGATAAATTGGTATTTTCAAAAATCAGGGAAAGAACAGGAGGGAGGCTCAGGTTATTCGTTTCAGGCGGAGCGCCCCTATCAGTAGATGTGAATGAATTTTTTTTAGCCGCAGGAATTACCTGTATTGAGGGTTATGGTTTGACTGAGTCTTCCCCTATTATTTCAGCTAACGAGCCGGATAATCCTGAAATCGGAACAGTTGGAACAATACTAAAAAATATGGAAGTCAAAATTGCCCCTGACGGTGAAATTCTTGCACGGGGTCCCAATATTATGAAAGGATATTGGAAAGACCCCAAAGCTACCGAAGAAGCTATTGATGAAAATGGCTGGCTTTATACCGGAGATATTGGTTTATTCACAGAAAAAGGAAATTTGAAAATCACTGATAGGAAAAAGTATATTTTTGTTAATACCGGGGGGAAAAATATCGCTCCTCAACCTATTGAAAATGTTTTGAGGCAAAGTCCTTTTATAGAGCATTGCGTCCTGGTAGGTGATAAAAGAGATTATATAACTGCATTGATATCTCCGGATTTTGATGAGTTAAAAAAATTAGCAGATACTTTTGGTCTTGTATATAATTCTCTTTCAGATTTGATTACAAATCCCAAAATTATACAGGTTATAAAAAATGATATTGACAGGTACCAAAAGGATTTTGCCAAATTCGAAAGGGTAAGAAAATTCTCTTTAGTGTCTCAACCATTTTCAATAGAGAATGGGGAACTGACACCCAAGCTAAGTATAAAGCGTCATGTAGTTGAAAGGAAATTTTCTTATTTGATTGATGAAATGTATAAGTTGGATTAATGAAATGAAACAACAAAATAGTGAAAATCACAAATAAATTTCGAGTTACACTTATTTTTGTGATTAGAATTTGAGTCCGGCTGTTGCACCTATATTATAAGCGGGCATCTTTAAGTTATAAAGATATTTAATTCCTACATATGGTACTATAAATAAATCAGAAATTGGGTTAATTTTCATTTTCATTCCGATTGAACTACTGAAAGAATTAACATCACCGAGAAATTCATATCCGAGCGGGTTAATATAGGGGACAAGAGACATTTTGTTGTCCATCGGGAAATGGTAACTTATTCCTTCAGGTACAAAAATCAGAAGGAACGAAATATAGTTTAAAATATCTGAGGAGGAATTAGCAGTATTTTCATTACCAATATTAGATAACATTAAATATAGTGCCGCCGGTAAGCCTGCGTATGAATGAATGTAGACTTTGCTATTTAAAATTCCAAGAGAAAAATTATAATTGAGACTTAATTCATTGCTGACAAATAATTCTACATCCAAAGCAAACATGTTTACGGGAGTAAGATTTGCAATGAATCTTTCATATCCTATTCCTATAAAAATGGGATTTGAGTTTGTAGTTTCACTATCTGTTTGTGCATTCAAAACATAAAAGGGAATAAGGAATACTATAATAAACAGATATTTTTTCATAAATAAAAAGAAGAACGAAATAAATTTCGATTTACATTATGATAAATAATTAAGGATTTCTAACTTTATCCAAAGCCCATTTGAATACTCTTAAATATTCAAGAGCTGTATTACTCGAAGAATACTCGCAATCCATTGCATTTTTCCTTACATTGCTCCAATGGGGTTCAACTTTGTACAACTCAAGAGCCCTGTCAATTGCGAAAGCAAAATCTTCGGCGTTATAATTCCAGAATAGGAAGCCGGTTCCGTCAGAAGTTTTTGTAAGGTATTCATGCACAGTATCAGCCAATCCGCCGGTAGCTCGGACAATTGGTATCGTCCCGTATTTTAGTGCATACATCTGTGTTAGTCCACAGGGTTCGAATCTTGAAGGAAGTACCAGAAAGTCGGAACTCGCAATCATCCTGTGTGATAATGTATCATTATAACCTAAATTAATAAATACTTTACCCGGGTATTTCCATGCGATATATCTGAAATAATCCTCATATTTGTTGTCACCGGAACCGAGCAGGGCAAATCTGAATGAATTATTATCGAGGTAGTATTCTAATTTATTCATTAATAGGTCAATTCCCTTTTGTTCAGTTAATCTTGAAACCATGCCGATAAGAGGTATGTCAAGGTTGTCTGATTCTGACAAGCCTTGTTCCATCAGGAACTTTTGCTTATTGAAATATTTTCCCTGAAGCCAGTCTTTATTATATTTTGAATAAATTAAATCATCTTTTTCAGGGTCCCATTCATGATAATAGACACCGTTTAAAATCCCGATTAAGTCGCCACTTTTATAATTCAATACATCCTGCATCCCTTCGCTATAATATGGATGCCTGATTTCCTTTGCATAAGTAGGGCTGACTGTAGTAATTTTATCTGCGAACATTATGCCGGTTTTCATAGCATTAACTGCACCCATATGTTCAAACCATGAACCTGTATAAAACTGGCTCATTCCAAAAGTGGAAAAATTCATTGCCCTTTGAGGATTGAACCATCCCTGGTATGCTAAATTATGTATAGTATAAACACCCGCCGTTCTTGTAAATTTTGGATGATGCCTGTATTGGGATTTTAAAAATGCCATTGTAAAAGCAGTATGAAAATCATGAGCATGAATAATATCTGGGCTAAAATTGAGAGCTATAGCCGTCTCAAAAACGGCACGGCTGAAAAAAATAAATCTCCTGTCGTTATCTGCATATTCGTTGGGGTCACCATAAATTCCATGCCTGCCGAAATAATCCTGATTCTCGATTAAATATACAGGTACTTGAGTATCAGGTAAGGTACCATACCATATATGCGCAAATTCTGTCCAATTTCCCATAGGTACATATAACACTAGATGAGTCGGCTGGAATCCATATTTATAGGTATCAATGTGCATATATTTGGGCATGATAATAATTGGATTCTGCCCGTATTTTTTCCATTCAATTGGCAAAGCGGCAGCAATATCTGCAAGTCCCCCGGTTTTTGCAAATGGTGTTATTTCAGCAGATGTCAGAATTATATTCATTTATTATATATGGATTTTATAAACTTTCAATTTAAAAAAAAACTTCATGTGAAAAAATTTTTATTAATAGGGAATAGGGAATTAAATGGTATTCAAGAGATAGTTGGAATCAATTACAAATTATGCAAAATTCCTTTTAAATCGTATCTTTGTAAATTGAAATATCATTTAAATTTATATGTTGATTTCCTATGAAATTAATTATTAATAATCCCAAAAAGGCACTCAATAAAGCATACCTTAAACAAAAGGTAAATAGAGACGATATAGAAAATTTCAAAAAGAATTTGTCTGCACTTTTTACAAAAATTAATCCGCAAGAATACGAAGAAAATTTCAAAAATCACTTGATGCAATTTCTTCTCGACACTTATTACAAACATAAACATGAAATCAATACAAAAGGTAGAACAGACCTCGTAATTCATCTTAATAATTCTACTATGAGTAATGCCGTTATTTTATTTGAAGTCAAAAAGCCAGATAATAAAAGGGAAATGCTTACAACAAAAAATATAAATGCCAAAGCCTTGCATGAATTGATTCTCTACTACCTTAAAGAAAGAATTGAAAATAATAATATTGATATAAAGTATCTCATTGCGACTAATATTTATGAATGGTTCATTTTTGATGCATCACTTTTTGAAAAATTTTTCTATAAAAATACTAGTCTTATTAGAGATTATAATGAATGGAATAAAAGACAAAAAGTTAGTGCTAATACTGATTTATTCTATAATGAAATTGCAAAAACATTTCTTGAAAAATTTGATGAAGAAATTGAATTTACATATGTCAATTTTTTAGAGTATAAAAATATTATAGAACAAAATGATAAAATTAATGATAATAAGTTAGTAGCCTTATATAAACTACTTTCACCAGTCCATCTATTAAAACAATCATTTGCTAATGACAGCAATACACTCGATTTAAAATTTTATTCCGAATTACTACATATATTGGGTTTAGAAGAAATAAAAGTTGACGGGAAAAAAATTATAAGCAGAAAATCTTCTGAAAAACGCAATTCCGCTTCATTACTGGAAAATACCATAAATATTATTATTACCGAGGAACGTCTCGATAGCGTAACAGGTTTGGAAAACTATGGAGAGACTAAAGAAGAACAGCTCTTTAATATTGCACTTGAATTATGTATAACATGGATAAATCGAATTATATTTATAAAACTTCTTGAATCTCAAATTGTAAAATATAATAGAAACAATGAAAATTTTAAGTTTCTTGATTACAAACATATCCCTGATTTTGATGAGCTAAATAAATTATTCTTCCAGGTATTGGCAATAAAACAAAATGACAGAAGAAGAGACCTTCAAAAAAAATATAAAGCTGTTCCTTATTTAAACAGTTCACTTTTTGAAATAAGTGAACTTGAAAATCAAACCATAAGAATTAATAGCCTTGAACAAAATTTAGAACTTCCTCTGTTTAATTATACAGTTTTAAAAAATACTTTCGGTAAAAGAGGAACTGGTAGTAAAGATACTTTAGAATATTTACTTGAATTTCTCGATTCTTTTGACTTTACTTCCGAAGGTTCTGATATTATTCAGGAAGGAAATAAAACTCTTATAAATGCTTCTGTACTTGGATTGATTTTTGAGAAAATCAATGGATATAAGGATGGTTCTTTTTTTACACCAGGCTCTATTACAATGTATATGAGCAGGGAAGCTTTGCGACTCGCAGTGGTACAAAAGTTTAAGGAGAAAAAGAATTGGGATATTGACACTTTTAATGACCTTAAAAATTATACTTCAAATTATAATAAATCGAAAGATATTCTAGAACTAAATGAGATAATTAATTGTCTTAAAATATGCGATCCGGCTGTAGGTTCCGGACATTTCCTTGTATCTGTTTTAAATGAAATTATTGTTATAAAGCATGAATTGGGTATTCTTGCCGATAACCGTGGTGTCAGACTTTCAGGTTTTGATATTGGTATTGAAAACGACGAATTAATTATAACTGACAATAATATCGAAATTTTTGAATATACTGTCAATCCTGATGGAAAGCCTTCAAAGAAGGTACATGAAATACAAAAACTACTGTTCCATGAAAAAGAATACATAATAGAAAACTGCCTGTTCGGAGTTGATATAAATCCAAACTCTGTTAAAATTTGTCGTTTGAGGCTATGGATTGAGCTTCTCAAAAATGCTTATTATACTGATGATAGTAATTTTACCGAACTTGAAACATTACCAAATATTGACATTAATATAAAACAAGGGAATTCTTTAATAAGCAAGTACCCTCTTGGTAATAATGGATATTTGCCGGTCAAATCCAAATTAGAATTGGAAAAATACAAAGAAAATGTAAAGTTATATAAAAGTGTTACAAAAAAAGAATCAAAGAATGCTTTAAAATTATATATAGAGAAATTTAAAGATGAACAATCAGAATATCTTACAGAGAAATTAGACCCTCGGAATAAAAGATTAACTTCTCTTACAAGTGATTTGCATAAGTTGAATACTGTCGGAATGCTGGATTTGCATTTATCTGAAGATGAACTTGAAATGCAGAGGCAAAAAAGGAATGTTTTAACAGCAGAAATTGAAAAACTAAAAAAGCAAGTTGATTCAGATAGCAGCCAATTTTTATTTATGAAAACTATTGAATGGCGGTTTGAATTTCCTGAATTATTGGATGCTGAAGGCAATTTCACCGGTTTTGATGTTGTTATCGGAAATCCACCTTACGGAGTTAACCTATCAAACGGTGAGAAGAAATATGTACAAAATCATTATGAATCCGCAAAAACAAAAAACGGTAAACAAAAAGGTTCTCTCGATACATTCTCATTATTCATTGAACTTGGTCTAAATATTTCAAATAACAATGCATATATATCAAATATCGTTCCTTTAGCTTTTACATCAAGTGAATCTATGTCAGCTTTGCATAATCTATTATTTAATTCATGTGAAGAACTCTATGTTTCAACATATTCTAATAGACCCAAAAAGATATTTGATAATGCAGACCAGCGTGTCAGTGTGATACTTTGCCATAAAAATAATGTTCCGAATAAATTTATTTATACTACAAAAGAAAATAAAAGATATGCTGAAACTAAAGTCGAAGATATAATCGAAAACCTAAATTTTGTTAATAGTAAGGAATATATTAAATATGGCAGAATTCCTAAGGTAGGTTCAAAAATTGAATTATCAATACTGAAAAAATTATATAAAATTAATACCAATTTATCAGATTTGTATGTTAAAAAAGGAAAACCTGTTTATTATCGTGCAGCAGGTGGCAGATATTATAATATTATAACTAATTTTAAAACTGGTTCTTCCCAAGAAAATTCGTTTTTAGTTAAAAAAGAAATCCAATTTCTTATTCCTGCAATTTTAAGCAGCAACTTGTTCTATTGGTTTTTACATATTTATTCAGATAATTTACATATTAAATCTTATGAATTAGAAATTTTCCCTATTCCAATAAATAATTTCACATCAAAAGAAATAAATGTAATTGAAAAAATTTATGCTGAATATTTGAAAGATTTGCATAAACATTCAAAAATTAAGCAAGTAAGTTATTCTCATGTTTCAGAATACCGTGAATACTATGCCCGTTATTCCAAGGTTATCATAGATAAAATAGATTTAGCAATAAAAGAAGCTTATGGATTAACAGACAAAGAAATAGATTTTATAATAAACTATGATTTGGAATTTAGAACCGATGATTAGTATAGAAATATAAATAATAAATTTTTTTATTCTGCTTTCCTCACCCAGAATGGCTTTAATTAACCATATCATAATATTTCTAACACCATATTTCATATATACTTCCACCAACATTTTAAATACTTTTTAAAACGGTTGAAAAAATTATTGAAAAAATTATTGAAAAAAGCGTTGAAAAAACTATTGAAAAAATAATTAAAAAACGGTTGAATAAAATGTTTAAAAATTGCTATTTAATTTTGCATCTGTTCTTCCTCCCTCTCCTTTTGGAGAGGGTCGGGGTGAGGTGTTCTTTGAAAATGGGGTAGAGTTCATAAAGTTTACAAAGTAAATCTTAAATTTTTAATTGATTAGAATTCCACCG
>JBEKWK010000129.1:0-8049 GCA_049513175.1 FCB group bacterium | reverse complement strand
ACTGGAATTCACCGGAAGACCTAGTATGATTGCTGGAGGCGGATCATATAAAAATTTCGTTGTATATGGAAGGCAAAACGATTCAGTATCCGACGGTCAGGTAAAATTTTATAATATCACATTTGTAGACCATGGTAAACAATATAAGCCTTTAAGATATAATAGCGACTTAGAAGTAATGAAGATTAAGAACGGCTCCCGTTCTGTCCCAGTTGATAGCTATACCCGTGATAGTAGAATGGATGATGGTTATTTTGATGGTTCTGCAGATTTAACTTATTATTATACTATGCCTGATAATACTGACTCACTAGTGGGTATAAGATGTTCTCCCTCAATAGGTGGTAAGGTTGTGTTTTGGTGTGTAGCCGCAGACAATGCAACGGATTATTTTGCAATTCAATATTGGCAGGAAGAAATTGTAATTGCTGCAAGATGGCTTTCTTGGGAAACAGGTGGTCTTCCTTGGCCCGAAGCTTATATCCTTTTTGACCAGAACGGTCTGGATTTTGGCAGTGAGCCTTTGTACCAGACTAAAATTATGAATCTTATAGTTACCAATTATGGAAGACAACCTCTTCATGTAACTGATATTTTTACGGAAGATATCGAGGGAGGTGCGTTCAAATTGCTGACACCAGGAGCATTTACATTAGCTCCTAATCAGAAAAAAACTATTCAGATAAGCTTTAAACCTTCTGAAAACAGGAAATATAATGATGCTATTGATTTTACATCAGATGCCTCAAATGGTAATTTGATTGCATTGCCTTTGACAGGCTTCGGAGGAGATACTATTTATCAATATAAATTAGATGTAGACACCTTAATTGATTTTGGTCAGGTTAGAGTAGGACAATCTAAAATTTTACCATTTGTTATGAAAAACATTGGAACTGTTGAATTATTATATCAAACAAATCAGATGATTAGTAATGGTAACGGGGCTTTCTTCTTTAACAAAACTACTGATAGCAAATCTCCTATATTAATAGAACCTGACAGTACTTATATTATAAATATCAGATTTGTTCCACTTCTGACCGGTCAGCCTTATGAAGGTTTTATTAGACTAGATACAAAGGACACAAGAGGATACATAGACTTACATTTCAAAGGTCAGGGAGCGCCTCCTTCTCCTCAAATCTATTCAAGAGATTCTCTGATTAATTTTGGGGATGTTCAAAATACATTATCAAAAACACTTGATTTTACAATTAAAAATATTGGTAATTTATTATTAACTGTTGATTCTATTTATGTAGTACAGGATACTAATAATGCATTCAGCCTTGTAAATCCCCCGGCATTACCTTTAAATTTTGAAGTTAATACAGGCATTGAACAGGGTATACATGCTAAATTTGCACCTATGAGAAAAGATACTTTCACTTATCATGGAGCTGTACAGTTTCATTCAAACGACCCAAATAATCCATATTTTTTAATGAATTTAATCGGCAGAGGTGTTGCATTTGTCGGCGTGAATGAATCCACAGTTGCAGATGCAAATGGAATATTAAGTATAAAAGCAAGTCCAAATCCTTTTGGTGAATCTACGCTAATTCAATATACCCTGAATGGAAACACTTCAAGAAATATTGAAATTTATGCCGTGGATTTATTAGGTAACAAGGTTGCGGCATTGATTAATGATATGCATTCACCGGGTGAATACCGGTTAAATTTCAATGCTGGAAAATTATCATCAGGTACTTATTTTATAGTAGCTAAATCAAACGACGCTATAGTAAGATTACCTGTTGCTATAATAAAATAGAATAACAAACTCCGTTCCCAAGCAGGACTTCGGCGAGCTTTGTCGAGTCGGGCTTGGGAACGGGAGGCTTTTTTTCTCCCAAGCATGAGCTTGGTAAAATTATTAACAAATAATAAATCTAAAATCGTAAATCTAAAATCAATAAATATCTGTTCTATTTTTATAGTATGGATATTTATTAATTTAAAGTTTTTGAAATTAGAAATCAGTGCTTCCCGATTGTTGAGATAATAATAGAAACTTTCTATATCATAAATTTGTGGAGGGTACAATGAAATTAATTAACAAAAAGATTTTGTTCGTTATCTTAACATTCATTTTAATTTTGCCCCTGACTTCAACTGCAAATGAAAATCCAAAAGAAAAAGGAAATAAGCCGCTTACAACCCAGTACAAGATTGTTTTATTTAATGACCTTGACGATTATAACCCAACAGTTAAATTTCCATATGGCACTTTCCCTGCTACCGAAGCATTATATTATTATATTTTAAAAAACAGTATTGACATGGGTCCCTATACTATGGAGAGTTCTTATGCCGCATTTTTCCAAAATTATAATATCAATGATTTTGATATAGCAATTTTCCCTGTAGGAGATAAAGCCTTAACTTATTCTGCCGCCGGGCATAGAATTATTGACATAATTGAAACTATGCTAACCAATCGTAAAAGAGTTTTAATTATCGGAAGAAGTGTGATGACTAACCAGTTCGGCGGAGGTGATTCCGACCTTACTGTGGGTGAATTGTTTTCGAGAGATTTAGGATTGGAATTTACCGGAAGACCAAAAATGTTAAATTCAAACGGCACATATAAAAATTTCGTCGTTTATGGTACACCTTATGATTCAATATCCTACAATCAAGTTAAATTTTTTAATGCCTCATTTATTTACCAGGGACAACAATATTCACCAATAAGATATAACAGCGATGTTGAGGTGTTTAAAATTAAAAATGGTTCACGTTCCGTACCTGTTAATAGTTTTACTCGGGATAGTAGAATTGACGATGGTATAATGGATGGTGATAGCGATTTAACTTATTATTATAATAGACCCCCGAATACTGATTCACTCGTTACTATAAGATGCGAGCCTTCGATTGGCGGTAAAGTAGTGTTTTGGAGTCTGGGCTGGGACAATGCTTGTGATTGGTTTGCAATTCAATATATGCAGTTTGAGATTTTACGTGCCGTTCAGTGGTGCTCATGGGAACACGGCGGTCTGATATATCCCGAAAAATATATATTATTTGACAAAAATGAAATGGATTTCGGAAACGTCCCTGTCGGGCAATCCGACACCCTGCCTTTGAAAATTACTAATTTTGGCAGAACTGACCTGACAATTACTGATACCCTTATCGAGGGTGACCCGAATAGCGTATTTAAATTACTACCAATGGGTCAGCCTTTACCAATAAAACTCGCACCTAATCAATCAATTTCTTTACATATTGTTTTCAGACCTGATACAACAATTCCTTATATAGATTATTTAGATATTACTTCCGACGCTAAAAATACCGAATCAGGAAAAGGAATAAGCTCAATTATTTTAAAAGGAAATGGCGGTTCTCAGCCACAGGTATGTGTTCCTGTGTATAATAACGGAAATGGGGATACAATTTATTTTGGGCAGGTCAAACTCGGACCTCCAAAAGTATTACCTATTACGATTAAAAATATCGGAAGTATTGCATGTAATTTTTCTAAAATTCAAATGATAGATAATGATAATAATTCCTTTTCTTTTGATACAAAGGATGATGGTAAATATCCGATAACAGTAGAGCCGGATAGTACTTATCTTATTCATATAAGATTCACTCCCCTTCAGGCAGGTCAACCTTATATTGGGCATATTCAAATAGATGGAAAAAATCTTTATTTTACAGGTCAGGGAGCTCCTAATGCACCACAAATATTTTCAAGGGATACTGTTTTAGATTTTGGGTATGTACAGAAAGGAGATACATTATTAAAAAGTTTTGGGCTTACTAATGCAGGAAATCAAAATTTATCCGTTGACTCCATGTATATTGTTCAGGATACTAATAATGCTTACAGCCTTGTAAATCCGCCTTCTTTGCCGGCTCAGATAACCTTCAATTCAGGTGACCAAATAAAAACCAATGTACGGTTTGTGCCGATGAGAGATGATAGTGTAATTATTCTGGGTGCTGTAAAGATACATTCCAATGACCCGAATACTCCATATTATTATATTAATTTATTAGGTCGTGGTGCAAAAAAGTTAGGTATAAATGAAAATCCTGTATCGGATGCAAACGGTATATTGAGTATCAAAGCCTGTCCTAATCCCTTTGGTGAATCAACAATCATCCAATATACTTTATATGGAAATGTTTCCCGGAATATTGAGATTTATGCTGTGGATATAATAGGAAATAAAGTTGCAGAATTAATTAATAATTTTCATTCTCCCGGTGAATATCGGTTCAATTTCAAAACAGATAAATTAATTTCAGGTACTTATTTTATAGTTGCTAAAGCAAATGATGCAATTATTAGGCTACCTGTTGTAATTGTAAAATAAATAATTAAAATCATTCCCAAGCAGGACTTCGGCGAGCTCAGTCGAGTCGAGCTTTGGAACGAGAGTTTAATGCAGGAAAAATGGTTTGGAAAAATATTAGAAATCGGAAATCCGAAATAAATAGACTCTTAAAAAATGGTAAAATAATACAAATTATGTGAGGAAATTTTGAAGAAGTATATTACAAAAGCATTGTTCATTTTGTTAGCCGGTAGTTTAATCATCCCAGTATCATTGTACTGTAAAGGCACATCGCAGGATAAGAAAATAATACCACTTACGATTTATAAAATTGTTGTTTTTATGGACCTTGATAATTCTGTTTACAATGTAAAGCTGCCTGACGGCAGTTCTATATCTTCTACAGAATATTTTTTCTATAAACCAATCAAAGACAGTCCCGGATTAGGAAAATATATTATACAGGCTGATTTTTCTACTTTTTTCAATACATATAACCTGGATGATTTCGACTTAGCCATTTTTCCTATGGGAGATAATCCCTTGACATATACGGCCTTTGGAAATAGAGTAATTGATGTGATTGACAATATGCTAAGCAAAGGCAAAAGAGTAATAATTGCAGGAAGAAGAATACTGACACTTCAATATGGCGGCGGGATTGCTGACCCTTTTGTAGATGATTTTTTTTCAAAAAGTATTGGAATAGAATATCTCGGCAGGTATAATCTTTCAGGGGGCGGCAACACTTTGAAAAATTTTGTTGTGTATGGTACTCCTACCGACTCAATATCCAACAACCAGGTGAAATGGTTTAACTCAATAATTAAATTTCCTCAAACCTTGTTTAAAAGCGATTCCTCCTTGAAATTATATAATGATGTTGAAATATTTAAGCTCAAAAACGGCTCGATATCTGTCCCTGTTGATAGCTGGACACGAGACTCCAAAATAGACGACGGTGTTGTCAATCCCGAAGATTACTCCTATTATAATACTAAAGCTCCGAATGATACGCTTGTCGGAATAAAAGCATCTCCAACGTCAGGTGGAAAAGTCGTTTTTTGGAGTGTCGGTTTTGAGAATGCAAATCAAAATGAATCAATGTCATATATGGCACAGGCTATAGCATCTGCCGCAAATTGGTGCTATGTAGGCATTCCATGGCCCGAAGCATTTATCAATTTTGACCAGTATAATCTTGATTTTGCAAGTGTCTCAAAAAATCAAACAAAAACTTTAACACTTAATATTTCCAACCAAGGAAGAACACAATTAAATATTGATAATGCCTATATAGCAAATACAGAAAAAGGTGCATTTGTTTTATCATATTCAGGGAAATTACCTATCCAGATTGCACCCAATAGTTCCTATAATTTCAATATAAGTTTTACCCCGACTCAAATCAGGAAATATTCGGATAATATCATTTTCACCTCCAATGCATTCAACGGAACTTCAATAACACTACCTTTGACAGGAACCGGTGCTGATACATTAGTTCAGGGTGGTCATGCAAATGTAAAAGATACCCTGTATTTCGGGCAGGTAAAAATCGGAACTTCAAAAGTTCTTCCTATTGAAATTAAAAATGACGGTACTGCTGATTTGGTTTACCAGACAAATCAAATTATTAATAGCACGGGAAAAGCATTTTTCTATAATTCGGCTCTTGACAGTAAGGTTCCGATTACAATAAAACCGGATAGTATTTATAAAATAAATATTAAATTCACACCTCTTCAGTACGGTCAATTCTATACAGGTTATATCAGAATATCTTCTTCCGACCAGCGAATCGGAACAAAAAATCTATACTTTACAGGTCAGGGAGCTCCACCTGCACCACAAATATTTGCAAGCGATTCGATAATAAATTTTGACAGCGTACAAATCAATCATTCCGTAACCCATGATTTAATCTTAAAAAATACAGGGAATAAACTACTGACAATTGATTCGATTAATATGAACGATGATGCAAATAATTCTTTTTCTTTAGTAAATTTACCTTCCTTACCTGTAAATATTGATTTCAATAGCGGTACACAGGATACGCTTACCATTATGTTTACTCCTAAAAAAGATGACAGCATAACGGTACAGGGAACAATAAAAATACATTGGAACAATCCAGACCTAAACAATCAATATTATAATATAAAATTATTAGGTGTGGGTATAAAAGAAACAGGTATAAATGAAAATGTTGTATCTGTTCAAAACGGTTTATTAAACATATTGGCTTGCCCAAACCCATTTGGCGAATCAACAATAATAATCTATTCTTTGAATGGAAATGCATTGCGCAATATTGAAATTTATGTTGTGGATTTATTGGGAAACAAGGTAGCCGATTTGAAAAATGAAATGCATTCACCGGGCGATTACTTGCTTAATTTCGATGTCGGGAAATTATTATCAGGTACATATTTTATTATAGCAAAATCAAATGAGGTTATAGTGAGGCTGCCTGTCATAATAATCAAATAGCATGTATGTTATTAAATTAAATCTAAAATCGTAAATCTAAAATCAAAAATAAATATATGTCCCTTACATTTATTATTTTTGTATCGGACATTTTTTTTTAGAATAAAATAATTTCATGGCAGAAAGCACAAGTTCCCAAAGGTTAAGCTACAGGCAGATTCCCGAATACAGGAATGAACCTCACAGCGTAAGATTTTCCTGGTCAGGAAAGATTTTTATTTTTCTGCTCACAATGATTTTATGTACTGTATTTTCTTCTTATCATTTTGCACGGCAAATAAATCTTGGTTCGGAATTAAATGTTGTACCCGGTAATCTTTGGCCCAGCCAGACAATTGTAGCAGATTTTTCTTTCCCAATTTTCAAGGATTACCGCGAGTATTTACAGGAAGTGAACCAAGCCCGTGACAAAGCCTTATCGGTTTTTGTCCAGGATGAGACTTCAGCAAAACAATGCTTTAAAGTTTTGGATATAATTTTAAATAATCTGCAAAATACCGGAAATTATTCCAATCCGACTTTGAAAGATATTTCTTCTGAAGTACTGCAAAAATTTTCCGAGTTGTCCGAGAGTCAGCGTACAAAAGAATTAAACATTATCCGTAAAGTATTGAAAACCTTTTTCGCGGATATTTATAAATTCGGCTTTGTTAATAAATCAATCGAATCAATAAAAAATGCCGAAATTTCAATACATACTCCGCCAAATAGTGAAAGTATTCTTTCTAAAGAGAACCTCACGGATTCGAGTACAATCCTCGATAAAGCACAAAAATATTTCAGCACAAAACTTACTTCAGTTTCGAGACAACTTGCTCTCGAAATAGTTTCAAAGGTCAACTATCCGAATTTAAATTATTCAGCTTCACTATCGGATAATGAACAAAAGCTGGCTGAAGAATCCGTCACCCGCACAGAAGGTATTGTCAGAAAAGGTGAAACCATTATTACCAAAAGTGAAATAATTTCCGAAAGTTCACTAAAAAAAATTCAATCTTACGAAACATCCAAAAAACTTCACCACGAAAATATTTATACATTCTGGTATTTCCTCGGCAATTTCGGACACTCTACCATTGTATATTTAATAATCCTGCTCTACCTTTTCTATATAAGAAAAAGAATATTTTACGATAATTTCCAGGTTGCAATTATAAGCGGGCAATTAATTTTAGTTGCATTCCTATCATGGCTTTCAATAGAAATATCTTCCACATTACCCATAGAATTTCTGATATTGATACCTACT
>JBEKWK010000128.1:0-8070 GCA_049513175.1 FCB group bacterium | reverse complement strand
CCTATTTAATATCTATAGGGGGATTTTGCTTTGCACTGATATCGGCAATCGGAGTATCTTTATCCTATGAATATACAGAATCAGAAGAATTTTGCGGTCTTCTCTGCCACAAGGTTATGGAACCTGAATATACAGCATATAAACATTCACCTCATTCTAAAGTCGGTTGCGTTAAATGCCACATAGGAGCCGGTGCAACGTGGTTCGTAAAATCAAAATTATCAGGTTTATACCAGGTCTATGCAATTTTAACAAACACATATCACGTACCAATACCTACTCCTATCAGGAATCTGAGACCGGCTCAGCAGACTTGTGAACAATGCCATTGGCCCAAGCATTTTTATTCCGAAAAGAAAGTTAAATTTGATTACTATCTTTCAAATGAAGAAAACTCAAAATCCACCCTGACAATGTTGCTTAAAGTTGGCGGTGGGAATCTTGAATCCGGGAATCAGTCCGGCATACATTGGAATATGAACATTGCAAATGAAATCACATATATAGCCATTGATGATAAAAGAAATATAATCCCATGGATAAAATCCAAATCTCTTGTAAACGGGGCAATTTCAATTTATAAAAGCACTGATACAATAAAAGATATTTCAAAATACCAGGATAAAGTAAGAACAATGGATTGTGTTGATTGTCATAACAGACCATCTCACATTTATAAGCCTCCACATACGATGGTAAATTCATATTTATCTTTAGGCAGGATTGACCCATCATTACCATATATTAAAAGCCTTGCCGTACAGGTACTAGAGTCTTATTATAAATGGGACGATAAAATTTATGACTATATGAGTTCATTTATAGAAAATTTTTATACAAGCAATTACCCCCAAATTGCTAATTCAAAAAAGGAATCTATTCATAACAGTGTTGACAGGATATATGAAATATATAAAGGCAATTATTTTCCAAAGATGAAAGTTAGCTGGAGGCAATTCCCGGATAATCTCGGTCACATTTATAATCCCGGATGCTTCAGATGCCATGACGGCAAGCATGTTAATGAAACCGGCAAAGTTTTGAGTAATGACTGCAATTTATGTCATACATTAATTGAAGAAGAATTGCCTAATCAACTTAAACGTGAATCAACACTCGGTCTGGAATTTATTCATCCCGGCAATGAAATGGGCGGTTATGTCCAGGGAAGGAAATGTATGACATGCCATAGAATCAAAATGTAAAATTTTATTTGAATACTTTTTTATTTTAAACAACATTTTCGTTTTTTTACTGATTGTTATTGATGATTTTAAAAGCATTTTTTAGTTTGTTAAATAATATTTTTAATATAAAATTTTTTACTTTTAAGAATAAAATTTTCAGGAAAACTTACCTTTCACTTTTGTTCTTTTTGATTCCTGTCCTGGTTTTCAGCCAGGATAACAGTGACTGTCTCGGTTGCCATAGTGACCCTTCTTTAAAAGCAACACATGGGAAAAAAACATATTCAGTATTTGTAAACGAAAAGAATTTCTTAAAATCAATTCATTCGAAAAATAAATGTATATCCTGTCATGAAGATTTAAAAGATTCCGATTTTCCTCATACCGAAAATCCAAAGAAAGCTAAATGCGGCTCTTGTCACAAAGAAGAACAAGGATTATACAATGAATGTCTCCATGGCAAATCGTATGCTAAAGGTGACCCGCTTGCACCAACTTGCCAAACCTGCCATGGCTCCCATGATATTATCTCAAATAAAGAGAAGCTGTCACCGGTATATCCTTTGAATATTCCCCGGCTTTGTGGCAGATGTCATAAAGAAGGAACTCCTGTTCAGCTTCAAAGGAATATCCCACAGGCTCATATTTTAGAGAACTATACCGAAAGTATTCATGGCGAAGGTCTGATTAAAAAAGGGCTTGTCGTAAGTGCACAATGTGCCTCATGCCATTCACCTCATAGGATACTTCCTCATACTGACCCGCGTTCCACAATAGCAAGGCAAAACATTGCCAAAACCTGTACCAAATGCCATGCGGCTATTGAAGAAGTACATAAAAAAATCATAAACGGTCAGCTTTGGGAAAAAGAAGCTAAGGTGCTTCCGGCTTGCGTAGACTGCCATCAGCCGCATAAAGCAAGAAAAGTTTTTTATGAGGCAAATGTTGCAAACGCAAGTTGTATGAAATGCCATGAAGACCCTCATTTGAAATCTGTAAAGACCGGCAAATCCATGTTTATTAATATGCAGGATATCAATTATTCTAAACACTATAAAATAGCCTGCGCCCAATGCCATGTAGATATTAATGTTTCCCATGCCAGACCTTGCGATAACATTACCAAAAAAGTTGATTGTGCTTCCTGTCATACTGATGTTGGTAAAGATTACCAAAAGAGCTTTCACGGTATGCTCTTTGCTAAAAATAATCCGGCAGCTCCATATTGTGTTGATTGCCACGGTACACATAAAATTCTCGGTAAAACAGACCATAATTCGCCCATATTCTCTCTTAACATTCCTGCCTTATGTTCAAGATGCCACCAGGAAGGCAAGCCTGCAACCAGATTGTATAAGGGCAGTGAACATGAGATTATTAAAAACTATACAGAGAGCATACATGGCTTAGGATTACTCAAAAGCGGACTTACTGTTACCGCTACCTGTGCCGATTGCCATACTGCTCATAAAGGGTTGCCTTATACAAATCCTGAATCGAGCATCAACCCGAAAAACATTGCCAATACTTGCGGAAACTGTCATTTCGGAATACAGGAACAATTCAAAAACAGTGTCCATTCACCAACTGTATCAACGTCTGATAAAAAGCTTCCCGTTTGCAACGATTGTCATACTGCACACACTATAAAGCGAACGGATGAAAAAGGATTCAGAACCGAAATACTTACTACCTGCGGCAAATGCCACAAGGAAATTGCCGAATCATACTTCGATACTTATCACGGCAAAGTTTCCAGGCTCGGTTCCAACAAAGCGGCTAAATGCAGTGACTGTCATGGTTCGCATAGTATCATGCCGGTTGATAATCCCAATTCCACACTGAGCAGGAAAAACATTGTGTCCACCTGCCAGAAATGCCATAAGAATGCTAATAAAGGCTTTGTCAGGTATCTCACTCATGCTACTCATCACGATTCCAAAAAATATCCGTTACTATTCTGGACATTTTGGGGAATGACGTTATTACTGTTAGGCACTTTTTCTCTCTCCTTTATCCATACTCTGCTGTGGCTGCCGAAATCCATTCAGATGAGAAAGAAGATTAAAGAACTCGAAGCAGTAAGTCCTGAATCAGAACACAACAAAAGATTCACACGCTTCAAGCCTCTTAACAGGTTCCTCCATGTGATAATGATTATTTCGTTTATTAGTCTCGCAATCACAGGACTGTCAATCAAGTTTTCTTATACACCATTAGCCGGCTTCATCGTGA
Organism: FCB group bacterium; assembly: GCA_049513175.1. GTDB lineage: Bacteria > Bacteroidota > Ignavibacteria > Kapaibacteriales > UBA2268 > JBEKWK01. The sequence goes on along the minus strand of JBEKWK010000128.1, from coordinate 4,648 downwards.
ATTTATTAGGCGGTACCGATAATGCAGGGTTTGTACATCGCACCGGAGCCACTTTCTTATTCATGATTTTCATTACGCATATAATAGATTTAATTATAATGAAGCGCACCGAATTTAAATCATGGAAGTCAATGTTGTTCGGTTCCAATTCAATGATACCTAATAAAAAAGACCTGCAGGATTTCATCGGCTCTATTAAATGGTATCTCGGCAAGGGACCCAGACCGCAATTCGGAAGATGGACCTATTGGGAAAAATTCGATTACTTTGCCGTATTCTGGGGAATTTTTGTAATCGGTTCTACCGGTCTCACGCTTTGGTTCCCTGAATTATTTACGAACATTGTCCCCGGCTGGTTCCTGAATGTTGCGACCATCATTCACAGCGATGAAGCTTTGCTTGCGGCAGGTTTCATCTTTACGGTGCATTTCTTTAACACGCATTTCAGACCGGAAAAATTCCCGATGGACACTGTCATATTTTCAGGTCAGCTTTCGATTGAAGAATTCAAATTCGACAGACCTGCTGAATACGAGCAAATGATGGAAAGCGGAGACATCGAGAAATACTATTCCCAGCCTTTCTCGCCGAACATTATGAGAATGTTAAAGGTATTCGGCTTTTGTGCATTGGCTATCGGCTTATCTGTAGTGGTCTGGATTATTTGGGCTATGATAATCGCATAAAATTCCTCCCTCTTTAATTCTCCCTCCAGAGGGAGACAACCAATGATTCTCACCCGCTTGCGGGGGATTAAGGGGGTGGACTGCTTCCTAATAACTGATAACCGAAAACGACTCGACGACTCGACAGAGCTCGCCGAAGTCTGAAAACTTTTTTTGTCTCATTTGTCTCATATCCAAAAATTATATGTGACATTTTCCTTTGATATTTTTCAATGTATTAAATATTGAAATGTCACATTTGTCACAGCATTTTGAATTTTTTTTAATGCCTGTATCGTGTTTTACTTTGCGACCCTTGCGAACTCTGCGAGATAAAAATTTCACGCAAAGCACGCCAAGACCGCAAAGATATTACTTTATGAACTTTATAAACTTTCAACTCCAGCACCCTCCAAAACCCTCCAAATCCAACTTGCCCGGTTGGTCTGCAATTATTTTATATCAAAGAACTTATCATGTGCTCGCCTCCAAATCCTCCAAAAAACCCGATTTTTTAATATTCCTGAAATGTAAGTAGTTCAAATAATTAAAAATTAAGAATTATAAATTAAGAATTAGCTCGGTGGAATTCTAATCAATTAAAATTTTAGATTTATTTTATAAACTTTAAAACTTTACGAACTTTATAAACTCATTTTACTTTGTGACCTTTGTGAAATACTTTGTGTGCTTTGTGTTAAAAGGTTTTCAATCAAGAATTTTAACACAAAGAACTCAAAGAATAAGACTCAAAGAAAGCACAAAGAGAAAATATAATTAGCCCTTTATCAAAGAACAATCACCACAAAAATAAAAATGAAATTTTAAACAGTTTATTCAACCGTTTTTTAATTATTTTTTCAATAATTTTTTCAACGCTTTTTTCAACCGTTTATAAAAGTATTTAAAATCTTGGCGTAAGTATAAATAATATATAATCTTACAAATATCACTCCATAGGTTTTTCCCCCTCTATCAAGAGGGGGCAGGGGGTGTGTATTTTCTACTTCTATTTCTATGTTTTATGTTCTATAACCGGGTGAGGTTTCTTTTTTCTTATTTCTAAATGAAGGTCAACAGTACAGGGACAAAGGTATCTCACCTCACCCCGACCCTCTCCCAGGGAGAGGGATAAAAAAAAAAAACTATTAATATCAGTGCCGTCAGTTTTATCTGACGGAATAATGGAATAGTAAAAGAAAAAAATCATAAAAAAATTCCTTTTTAGTGTAACTTATTTTTGTTTAAATTGTCTTTATATTATATACCGGTGTTTAATTTCTTAAACTATACGGAATGATTATGAAGACAAAATCTACAAAACCAGCATTGAATAAGCATTTCAAGGATTATCCATTCATTATGAAAAACCTATTATTACTAATTCTATTTTCTTTTTCAAGCTTTATTGCTATAAATGCCCAATGGGAACCATGTAATAATGGGATTCCGTATTGTGAGGCTTTCGGCTTTATAAAAGACAGTAATAACACTTATGCTGGTGTAGATTGCGGTGTATATTTAACTACAAATAATGGAGATAATTGGATTCCCAAAAATAATGGAATAACGGGTATAAATGATTTAAGGTCATTAGCGATAAGTGAGAATAATATTTTTGCAGGTAGCTCATTTAATGGAATATTTCTATCTACCGATAAAGGCGAAAATTGGGTCAAAAAGAGTAATGGATTACCTTATAATCCATATACATTACACACTTCTTATATTGAGCAGATTAACATAATAATAATAAGTGGAAATAATATTTTTGCAGGTACTAGTCGTGGAGTTTTTCTTTCTACTGATAATGGAGAAAATTGGACAGCTAAAAATAATGGTTTACCCTTAGATACTGTGCATATGGATATTTATGCAATGGTAATAAGTGATAATAATATTTTTGCAGGTACTCGTTATGGAATTTATATATCCACAGACAATGGAGAAAATTGGACAGCTAAAAATAATGGTTTACCCTTAGATTCTATGCAATGTTATATTTATTCTATGGCAATAAGTGGTAATAATATTTTTGCAGGTACTTGGGTTGGTGGACTATTTTTATCAACAGATAATGGAGACAACTGGAAAAATATTGGTTTTAAAGACTCATTTGTAAATGTATTATTTATTAATGGAAATTATATTTTTGCATCAGGTGGTGATGGATTCTATCTGTCCATAGACAATGGGAATAGTTGGACTGATAAAAATTCAGGAAATATTTCAGGTCTTATAATAAATGGGGATTATATTTTTGCTGCATCTACTTTTGATGGATTTTACAGAGCAAAAATAAGCGATTTAATTACAGATGTAAATGAAAATAATCCTAATAATGAAAGTATAATCTATCCTAATCCTGCTTCTTCCTCTGTCAGCGTTAAGTATGAATCCTCGAGCTATTCAAAATTTCAAATCTCAATTTTTGATTTGCTTGGAAATGAAGTATTCAGTTCTTCTGAAGAATGTAATATTGGGATGAATGAAAAAACAATAGACTGCCGCAGTCTCGGGACGGGGTATTATATTATACGGCTGAAGCAGGGGGAGAGAGTGGAAACGAAGCCGTTACTTTTAATTACTAATTAATGATTACGAATTACTAATTGTGGTTAGTTTAATTTAATTAAGAATTAAAAATTTGAAAATTAAATTCAGAAATCAGAATTAAACAATACGAATACCATAATTCAAGATTTCCTTAACAAATGGATTATCTGTTGTAAAATCTTCCGGTCTGTATGGATGGGTTTCGAGGTCAAAACTTGTTTCCAATTTTGCATCCTGAATTTTCTTATTATCAAATAGCCAGCTTCCTTCAAAATCCGGCGATACCACAGCGACATCAATATCGCTCCATTCATTATTGGTTCCTTTTGCATAACTGCCAAATAGCAATGCTTCTGTGATTCGGATATTATCCTTCCTTGCACGTTCAACGAACTTTTTTATTAATTCTACTATGTTATCAGGGACCTGAACCACCTATATTGTTCCTTTATTTTTTCCAAATTTTCAGAAGTATATAGTTTAGACGCTCTTTTATATAATTCATTTTTAAACTCGGAATACCTTCCCTCAATATGAAAGTTATTAACATCATCCAAAAATTTTATTTGTTCTTTATCTAAGTTCATATTACAGATAGATGCCAGTTTATTCAGGTTATGGATCTTAGGAGGAATCTTATTATCGAAAGTTTTTACATAAATAGCTTTTAAAGCTTTTTCTAAAACCAAATGACCTATAAATAAGCTCCAAACGAAATAACCTGTCTGAAACATGCTTTCAGCGGCTTTCAAATCATATTGGCACTATCGAGCCAATAATCAATATGTTCTTGAATTGTCATAGCCTCTAATTAATAATTTTTTGTGGATCTATTCAGATTATTAACATATTCAGGCTTATCCGAAAAAAACCTTCTTAATGTTTGATGACGTTTTTCAATATTATCGATACTTTTCCACTCACCCCTTTCGATTGATTCGAGCATTTCAACTTCATCATCGAGTAATTTATAATCATGCCAATCTTTATTTTTATTTTTCATAATTTTTCTCATTCAAGTTGAAATATTAGAGTTTGAAAGAATTAAAACCTCTTTCTGATAATATAATTAATATTGCAAAATTATAAAAAGTATATTAAACTAAAAGTAAAAATTTTTATTTAAAAAGGAATTAACCTTCATTTAGAAATTTATCTATACCTTTTCTTCTTAAAATATTAATTTTTCAATTACGTTTTGAAAACTTGTAAAGTAAGGTTGGATTAAAAACATGAAAATATTAAGTAAGTCATTCTGAGCGTAGCGAAGAATCCAAAATATGTGAAAACCTGGATTCTTCACTTCACTTCGTTTCGTTCAGAATGACGATTTTGATACTGCCTTATAATATTTAATAGGAAATTAAATTCAAAATCATTGCCTGATGCATAGTTTAAAAAATAGGTTTTTTGTAATGGCATTATCG
>JBEKWK010000127.1:0-8119 GCA_049513175.1 FCB group bacterium | reverse complement strand
GGCAGAAGGGTGTTATACTCGGAAGAGGCTGTGGTAGCCGCTTTAGAGAAGAAATAAAGTTTAGATTAAAAACAATAAAATATAGGATTTAATGAAAAAGGAAGCTTATTTTTTCTCTCATGATAGTAATGCCCGGCACGACCCGAAGATTATAATGTTACGGGCTGAATATGGTTATCAGGGCTATGGCTGGTTTTGGGCTATTGTAGAAATGATGCGGGAAGAGCCAGGTTACAAGCTCAACATTAAATCCAAATATGGATTAAGTGCAATTGCTGAAGAATTACATATAGACAAGGATACTTGTGCAAAATTTCTGAATAGTTGTGTAAAAGATTTTGAATTGTTCTCTTACGATGATGAGGGTTTCTTATACTCAAAATCCTTACAAAAAAGAATGGAACATTGGGACAGGCAGAAAGAAATATATGCTGAAAAAGGGAAAAAAGGAGCAGAAATAAGATGGAGAAAGGGTGCAAATGAAACGAGTAATGAATATATCAATCCAATTTTTTTCAAAAAATGCACACCTATCGAAATTGATAGCACACCTATCGAAATTGATAGCACACCTATCGAAATTAATAACACAACTATCGAAAACGATAACCCAGCTAATAAAAATGATAACAAACAAAATAAAATAAATAATGATAAAAATAATAAAGAAAAAGAAAATATATTAGAAAATAAAAGAACAGAAATAATAAAAGCAAATGTAAATTCATCTTCTGACATGGAAGATGGAATAAAATTTGCAAACTATTTCAGAACTCTTCTGCCTGAGAACACCTATATTTCAGAATCAACACTAACAATATGGGCTAATGTATATAGACTTTTAGTTAGAATCGAACTCAAAACCCCTGAAGAAATTTATGCTGTTTGTAAATGGGCAAGAGAAAATAGTTTTTGGAAAGATAAATTTTTAAACCCAATACAGCTTACTCAAAAGATAGATGAAATTGAACATATTGACATTTTTTTAAATCAAATGAAGAGAGAAAATGGAAAAAAATAAACAAAAAAATATCATAAAAAATGATGGACCAACACCAGTTATTTCTGGTCAAGAATTTAAATATATCCGTAAATACTGCCGGCTTTCACAAAAAGAATTCGGAGAGTACGTCAAGCGTTCTCATTCCTTCGTGAGTAAACTCGAATCTCAACAAGAAGTCAGTTTGTATTACATTAAGCGTTTAATTGAATATATCAATGATTGGGAACTTATTTGTTTTGCACGCAAAAAATTTTCGGAAGGGGTACCGCTCAAACAACCCCCAAAAAAACGAGAGTATGTAGTAATAGGAACGAAATATAGAAGGTACAAATAATTATTTATTTTCGATTTCATTTGTATTGATTCAATTATTACAGTTAAAAAATTATTCCCCTTTGAAACCTCAATTCGCTTCTCTGTGATTTTATTCATATCCCAGGTATTAGAAAACGTACCCCAGAGATGTTCGGCATTACAACGGCAATTACAAGTGTATTTACAATTACTTCTTTCAATCCTTGCCCTCTTTCGAGAATAATGGATAATTATATAAGAGTCCGAAGATTCAACCATTACTTTCTGGGCTGCTTCATTATTATTTTTCACTCTCCCACCATCACAAACGCACCCCAATAATACGGGGATATGTATTTTCTTCGTATTTCCTGCTGTGCTTTGCTGAAAGCTTCACGCTTGGTCATACCGGTTACCCAGTTCTTATAAAATGCACTCATCAAATCCTGTGTTGCTTCGTCGTTCACTTTCCATAAAGACATCATAACAGTTCTGGCTCCCGCTTGCTGGAAAGCACGTCTTAGTCCGAAGACTCCCTCGCCGTTCTGTATCTCTCCCAAGCCCGTCTCGCAGGCTGAAAGAACTACCAACTCCGTTTTATCCAAATCGAGATTCATCGCTTCATAAGCTGTCAGCAAGCCATCCTCGCTCTCCATACTCATATTATCCGTTTTGTTGTATTTGTTTGCACCGGCAAAAAATAATCCTGAACGTAAAAGAGGATTCTCATGCAGTTTTGCATTATCCTTGTCATCTTCTTTGCGTTCTATATCCGGCATAAATAATCCGTGTGTCGCTATATGCACAACTCTTGGATTTTTGGTATTTTCTAATACTGATTTTATTGCTTTGTCTTTTGTGTATGAGCTTACCTGCCATTTTTTTGATTTAAGAAAATTCCCTATGTTTTTAATTTCTATTTCCGTGCCGGGTAGTGGAGAAAGATTCAATGCACTTCTTTCTACTTTGCTCTCCCTTTTCAATTCCAATTCCTTTTCTGCTTTCTTTAATTTCTCAGAGCTTAAATCAAAGGTAGGATTACCGATGAGTACAGCCGAGTTCAACATATTGCTCTCCTGCTTTGTACGGTAATAATCAAGCAGTATATCTTTTGTGCTGTTTATAAATTGGATGTCCTGCTCTTCGATAAGGAATTTTCCATTTGGCATGAGCAAGGTAGCCGGATTTATGTTGTTATATACTCCTTCGGGAGAGAAATAAATCTTTTTATAATTTTTAGTATTTTCATATAGAGCCGACCAGTATTTATAAAAAGATTCCTTGTCATCGGTTTTAAATTGAATGGAGTTCGTATAGTAATCATAGCTGTCGGTTTCGAGTTCTTTTGCATTTGTTGATATAACAATATCAGGGTGTTCATCTGTTTGTTCTGTAATAATCAGGAAGGCGTAATATACAGTATCAGGCACTTGAGTTGTATCCCCCATTCTTTTTTTTGCATTCATTTTAATTCTTATTGTTTCCACTGCGGCTTCGTCAGGTTTAAGAAAAGCCTGTATTTTTTTCCAATCATATTTTTTCTTTTCATAGCTCTGTGTATAGGCTTCGGATTTTAAGCTTAGTTCTTTTTCGAGTTCATTTGCAGTTTTTTCAATTGAATCAATATTGAAATTTTTCTTTTTTACTTCATCTGAAGTCATATTGTATAATTTGCCGAGGAAAGACCTCATATCAAGCCATTGCTTATATTTTGTAATTAATAAAGTATCATTGGAATTTAAAATACTCCTTTTTGTTTTGCTTGCAGAGTTAAAAATCAAGGATTTAGTATAAAGGTTGTAATCACACATTTTGCATAGTATCTGGGGATTGTCTTTGTATCTATTAATAGCAAATTTATAAAATCCGTCAAAGTAAGGTTTATACTCATTAAAAAACTTTAATTTTTCACTTTCCGAAAGTGAAGGGAAATAATTATTGAGTATATTTAAATATACTTGTAAACCTTCTAAAAAAAGCGGCTCTGCTTCGGTATAGCGTTCCCTATCATCGTAGAACCCAGCCATGTTATTGATGGACTTTGCTAAATCCGGATGGTCGCCCTTGAAAAGACACCTGTACATCTCCAATGCTTCCTTGTATAAAGGTTCGGCTTCGGCATAGCGTCCCCTGTCTTTGTAGAACACAGCCATGTTATTGATGGACATTGCTAAATCCGGATGGTCGCCCTTGAATAGACGCCTGTACATCTCCAATGATTCCTTGTATAAAGGCTCGGCTTCGGCATAGAGTCCCCTGTCTTTGTAGAACCCAGCCATGTTATTGATTAAATTTGCTAAATTTGGATGGTTGCCTTTGTATAGACGCCTTGCCATCTCCAATGCTTCCTTGTATAAAGGCTCTGCTTCGGCATAGCGTCCCCTGCCTTCGTAGAACCCAGCCATGTAATTTATGGACATTGCTAAATCCGGATGGTCGCCCTTGAATAGGCGCCTGTACATCTCCAATGATTCCTTGTATAAAGGCTCGGCATCGGCATAGCATCCCCTGCCTTCGTAGAACCCAGCCATGTGATTGATGGAACTTGCTAAATCCGGATGGTCGCCCTTGAATAGATGTTTTCTCATCTCCAATGCTTCCTTGTATAAAGGCTCTGCTTCGGCATAGCGTCCCCAATCATTGTAGAAACTAGCCATGTTATTGATGGAAGTTGCTAAATCCGGATGGTCGCCCTTGAATAGACGCCTGTTCATCTCCAATGCTTCCTTCAATAAAGGCTCGGTTTCTGCAAAGCGTCCTCTGACTTCGTAGAACGCAGCCATGTTATTTATGGACATTGCTAAATTCGGATGGTCGCCTTTGAATATTGTTCTACATAATTTAAGCTGAATTTCCTGGTAAAAAATGGCAGAATCTAATTTACCAAAATAATATAATAATTGTGCATAATTACCAAGCGTTGAAGTATAATTCGTATCCAATTTTCCAAATTTTTTTTCAACCAGTGGAAGAGCTTGCTTTGCCCATTGTAAACCAGTCTGGAAGTCCTCCTTTTCCGTGTAGAAATTTGTGCTGTCCATCATCTGCTGCCAGGTTTGGGCTTTACTAATGTAAAATGTAGAATGTAAAATGAATAATGAAAAAAATGCAAATTTCAGACTTTTTTTCATGGTATATATTTTATAAATTAGTAATTTTAATTCTTAATTAGTAATAAATCCACACACCCTTAATCCCCTCTTGATAGAGGGGAATTAATTTTATATCAGTCTAATCGCTGATATTCTTTTCTCTTTTTTCGTCTATGATATTAATTAAAAACTTAGAACCGGAGCCTTCAAGCTTCCAGATATAGGTTTTACCAGGTTTCAAACCGATTTCTTTCGGCACCAGGCTAATCGAAGACATACCCTTAACGTTTTGCTTCCAGACTAATTTCTGATTGATGTCAATGATTTTAATAGAAGGCTCATCTGTGTTATTCCAACTGAAGAACACAGGTGTTTTGAAAAGAATCGTTGCATCATTTGGCGGTTCGGTTTCTGCATTTCTCGATTTTGCACTCGACTGGAAGTATGTGTAAGATTCCGAATTCTTAAGTACTGATTCATTGTTTTCAACTATCTTTAGAGAAAACTCATTCCCGTTTTTATTTGTCTTGATTATCCTGACCGTTGAATTAGTAACCTGAATCTGTATATCATCATTTTTTTTGATATTAATTACATCTCCTTTGACCAGTTTTAACAAAGGTTTGCCGGACTTGTAAAAATCAATTGTTTCCTTGTTCCGAATCAATTTACATTCTTTACACTTGCTTATAATTATTGCATCATAGCCCTGAGAGAACAAAGCACTACTTTGTATTATGATGAATAATAACAAAAGAATAATTCGCATAAACATAATTTCTCCTTGTTTTAGTTTATATTATGGCTGTGTTGTTTTCTCCCTTTTGCGGAGAGCATGTCTTCCAAACCCGAAACTACTCTATGAGCGGCAATTCCAAGCATTGTAAATATAACATTTATTACTGTTCCTTTTACATCAAATATATAGATTGTCAAAAAATAAAGTGGTACTCCCATCAAAATCAAACCTATAATCTCAGCCGCAGTCGAATGCAAATGAAGAAAAAGATATGCCGCAAAAAAGATTATAAGCAACTCAATTACTATTACCCAGATTACGCTGAGTTCATTAATCTGCCCCATAAAAAGTGTATTAATGCCGTTCCCTATGACATACATACCTGCCATTTCTCCAATCGGGGTTAAATGGAAATCACCTTTTGCAAGGCTGGAATTGCCTATTATAACAATTTTACCGGAGAGGATGGAATCCTTTTGTTTTTGAGATAAGAAATCATCAGGCTCAGTTAAACCTGTAAATTCATAAGGAGAAAACCGTATATTAGCTTTCTGCTGATTATTCCCGTTCAGATTTCCGGACAATTCCTTTTTTTCTTTGTCTGAAATCGCAGGCGGTTGTAACTTGTAACGAATTCTGCTTGCAAAAATATTTAAACTGAATTTTTTCTCGTTACCCTCATTCTCAATATTTAAATGCAGTTGTTTCTCTAACCTTTCCTTTGAAAAATTTCCTTTATTCAAGTCATTATATAAAGCAAATGCAGCCAATGGGACACTCCATATAGTATCATTTGGATTTGTAATTTTATAGTCCACTACATAGCGTATAGTCCTATCGTTTAATTCAGTTGCCACATAAGCCGATGCAGAACAAACATTCGGATTGCTTTTAAACAGACTATCCATAAAACTCAATCTTAAAGTATTATCCTGCTTTATTTCTACAGGTAAAACTATATGAGTGGATGTCTGTTTGTTAATAGCTTTGGTTTTGAAATTTTGAAAAAATGCAATTAGTAAATCATCATTACCTTTTTGTGAATTCCTCAAAGAAAAGTCAATGTCAAGCACAATTACTTTTGGTCTGCTTTGTTCGATAGCTTCAAGAAGTTGAGCCAACTTAGTTCGGTTGGTCATTAAGCTTGAAGATGTAGAATCATTATTATTCCATATATCTTCGACTTGAGAATCTATATCAATAAAAATAAGATTATTAGGAATTTTGTTTGAGGATTGAGAAAATTCCTTGCGGATTAGTTTATCAACCATATAATTTAGAATTGTCCGCCCAACCGGCTCATGCTCCAAAACATTCATCAGAACTGCAATTATAAGACCTATTGCAATATTAATAATGAAATGAATTTGCTTTTTCTTTGACCACCGGGAAGGATAAAGATAGTCCTTAACCTTGTTGATGAATTTACTATTGCCTATAAATTTTATTTTTTTCATAATAAAATGTAATATGTAAATGCAATATAACAAATATTATAAAAAAGTGAATGGGTTACTTTCTAACCATAATAAACGCTAACCAATAGTTTGACTATGTATGATTACTATTCAATTACTATTCAATTCTTATAGTATTCCCTGAAAGGATGACGATTTGTGTTTCCTACATAAGATTGTCTCGAATTATTTCTTGTATTCAGTTAAAACAAACATTTGGATTTGGGTATTTTCTAATCGAAACTGAAAAGCATTTGATAAAATTTAGAAATAATTGGTTTGTAATACCAAAAATAAAACAGGAAAACTGTTAAGTTTCCTGTTAAGTAAGAAATTCGTTAAAACTTGTAATTTATTGTATTATATAAAATTAATACATATTTTATTTCTATAACCGTCGGGGTGAGAGGATTTGAACCTCCGGCTCCTACGTCCCGAACGTAGTACTCTACCGGGCTGAGCTACACCCCGTTATGAACTTGCAATTTACCCAATTTTCTTATTTCCTGCAAGTGCATTTAAAAGTTTATAAAGTTTGTAAAGTTTATAAAGTTTATTAAATTTTACCACAATTAGTAATTTTTAATTCATAATCAGTAATTAAATTTGTTAAATGAATATAAAAAATCATTGATGTATATATACGTTTATACAAATTTGAATATTACTTAAAGAAATAATGAAAAAAATCTTACATAAATCTGATTCAAGAGGAAGCTTCGACCATGGCTGGCTCAAAACAAAGCACAGCTTTAGCTTTGCAGATTATCATAATCCTGAGAAAATGAGATTCGGATTGCTTAGAGTTATTAATGATGATATTGTAGAGCCTTCAATGGGTTTTCCGCTTCATCCGCATGATAATATGGAAATAATTACTATACCGATTACCGGTTCTTTAAAACATACTGATAGCGAAGGGCATGAACAAATAATTAATCCGGGTGATATTCAAATTATGTCTGCGGGAACCGGCATTATGCATTCCGAATATAATGCCTCTGACAAAGCTTCGGTCAATTTACTTCAAATTTGGATTTATCCAAAAGTCAGAAATATCGCTCCAAGATACGACCAGAAATATTTTGATTTATCTGCTAATCTTAATCAATTTGTAAAAATTGTTTCTCCTGAAAAGAATGAAAATTCGCTTTGGCTCAATCAGGATGCAGAAATAAATCTTGCTAAAATAGAAGCAAAAAACAATATAAAATATACATCTGGTTTTCCCGGAAACGGATATTATATTTTTCTGATTTCAGGAAACATAATTGTCGAGGATGAAGACCTTACCGAAAAAGACGCAATCGGAATTTATGAAGCTGAAGGAATCAACATTTCTGCTAAAGAAAATTCCTTTGTGCTTTTGCTCGATGTTCCAATGGATTAATAATATCACACAAATACAGTATGAATGTATATAATTTAGGTATAACAGGCTCATGGTGGCTCCCAATAATATTAATAATATCAGGCTTTGCCTTTTCTGTTTTCACTTACCGACACACAATCCCTCAAATCTCAACCAAACGGA
>JBEKWK010000126.1:0-8196 GCA_049513175.1 FCB group bacterium | reverse complement strand
AGATTGTAGCCAATCATCGGCTGTAGTGCAATTGAATGAAGAGTCGCATCTATTGAATGTTCAAATATTCCTGGTGCAGGTTCACCGTCAAGGCTAACTGTCTTAAGTTCGTCAGCTTTTAATAACCCGCTTCTATGTAAATATCCAAGTCTCAAATCCAGAAAAAATTTGCTGGATATAGGTAGTTCATATAGAATTCCGAAGTTTGGTCCAATGCCGGAACCATTTGTAAAACCGGGATTGCATGTCGGACAAAAATCGGGTGCAGGAAAATTTGCCTTGTGGTTATTCAAGCCTACATTTCCGTATATCCCATAGGAGGGATAATCAAGTATAGAAAGTTTGTCATGTGATAATCCCAAAGATGTGATTAGTAAAAATAAAATAAGTAATATTAATGATGTATTTAAAGTTTTCATTTGTTCACCTCAATTAATTTGGATACATTTTCCGTTTCAGTTTTAATAGTAATAATATAAGTCCCGGATAAAATTTGGGACAAGTCTATTTCAGTTTCATAAGTACCGGGTTTATGGTTGCCTTCCTCGATTGTCAATAATTTTTGACCAAGGATATCGCTTAAATAAATAGAATAATTTGATTTTTCACCTAGAATAAATGTGATTTTTGCATTTGTACCGGCAGGATTGGGCTTGATGTCAAGAATATCAAGTTTAGGTGCCTGCTTTATCAGACGGGTTACTCCTCCTGCTTTGCATAAATCTGCAATTTTAAATACCGATGATTGTGAACTTGTTGCAAAAACGCAATCATTCCACACAAAATTGTCTATGCTAAGAGTTGTCTGCTCCGAGTCTCCAAGTGTTGCCTCAAAATTAAGAACAGTAAGAATAGAATCGTCTGGAGTTCTTATTCCGGTCAAGGGTATTATTCTCATAGGAGTAGATTTATCACCTTTGGGAGTACTCCCAATAGGAGATAGCAGAGATTTATCGAAGCTTATCTTGACAGAATAATTCTTTGAATGACAAGTATCCAGATTTGCTGATTTTAAAATAACCAATGGTATTGCCACGCTATCTCCCGAATTTACAGAATAAGACGGCATACCGAAACCTACCGTAGTCTCTGGTTGTATAATTGTTATAACTAAAGGGGGTGATGTGTTTGTACATCCATTTGAATCTTTTACAAAAACCGTATAATTGCCGGACTGGTGTATAGTTATCTTTTGGGTTGTTGCACCATTTGACCATTTATATTCTTTATATCCAAGGTTGCCAGCATCCATAGTAAGACTATCATCACAACTACAAAAAGTAGTAGGACCCAATGGAGTTATTATAGGATGAGGCTGGTCAAAGACCAGTATTTGTTTAGTTACAGTATCAACTGAATTATCATCATATGTTACTATTAATCTTACGTTATAATTGCCACCTGTTAGATAGACATGTTTCGGGTTCATATCTGTTGAGGTACCTTGATCACCAAAGTCCCAATTGTAATTTAATATAGTATATGGTTGAGATTGCACAAAAAATCCAACTTCCTGCCCGGCACAATTTGTATTGACTAATAACGCAACTGATAAAGTATCTAAGCTGACGCCCGCAGAATAGCCATAAGAATCATCAGGTCCATAACCATAAACATAAGCATTGAAACCGCAATCCGGGGGATTGGAGTTCAGTCTGTGTGCACCCTGCGAAACAGTTAACTGGGTTGTTGAGTATGTAGGGTTAGAAGCTACAGGCTGCCAGCCTGTTACTAATGTTCCGTCGAGATAAATGTGGTCAGTACAAGAAGTAACCGCAGAAACATTAACATAATTTCCGGTTATTGTAGAAAATTGAAAAACTTCAAATGTTATATCTTCTCGGGTTTGTTCCACAGGGCTCAACATTATGTAAAATGGGTCTGAATTGGCATTCCCGTCAAATTCATGACCTGGGCTGTATTGGGCTACGGAAATTGGTAAATTTGCACTTATAAATGATGGAGTAGTGATTACAATTTCTTTGAATTCACCTGCATTCAGTGTTGCAATAAGATTATTATCTAACTTTACATTTGTACTATTTTTTAAAGCAAGTATCCTGTAAATTTCTCCTTTAGTTCTTGTCATCAGAGGTATTGTAACAAAATTTCTTCTCCATGTTGTAATCGGATACATTTGCTCAAAGAGATTATTACAATATCCGGTTCCATGAGGGACTTGGGCACATTGGTCTCCTCCGAAAACAGCAAAAGGTAGTTTCGTGCCTGTGGAAAATACAATTGTTCCTGTCAAATCTGCCGTTGCCTGAACCTGGAATGCTTCACCTGCATTAAGTGTTATATCTTTTGCACTTCCTGCAGTTACTCCTCCTGATGTATTTTGAGTAGGGATATATCTAATGGTTGTATTATCGTAAGCAGCAACAATCAAAAACTCCGATAATGATAATGGTACATAATTTAATATTCTGTAATTATTACCTAAAGCTGATTTTGGCAATATGAGTGTACCATCTGAAGTTTGAGGGAAATAATTCATTGCAAACACATTAATATTATTGTCTGAAACTACATGTACAGCTTTGTTTTCTATTTTCTCGGATGTCGTAATATGTGCCGATGCAATTGGTACCTGGACAGTAGTTGATGAATTGGCGGTAACTGTAAAGGGTGCTGACCAGCCGGCGTTTGGTATAGATACTGTGCCAGTGGCACCTTCATCTGAGGTGATGAATATATCGAGTTGTAAAGTACCTCCACCACCACTGGTTAAATTCTCCATATAACCGAGCCAGAAATCTTTACCCCTCGATGTAATCTGGGCGGAAAGATTCATTGCCAAAAGTAATAGGATTACAATCAGAAACAGCGACTTGTTTAAATAGCGGGTAATCTTCTTTTTCATGTTTGCTCTTTCACATTTGTAATAAATATATTTAAATACTTTTTTTCGGAATGACTGACTTTTTATTTCGGCTTATATTCTTTTATTATGATTTACGCATTTAATCAGATGTTAAATTATAACTTTTTTTTATTAATTCAAATGTTTAAATAATTTTTATTAATAAAATCCGAAACTTTTTTTGTAGGTTATGATTATTTCCGGTTAATTATTTAATTATATCTTCTTTCAACAAAACCGAATAATCAGCCTTTAAGAATCATAACCTAAATATATTTATTCTTATTATTATTTTTGCACCTCGAGCATTTGTGATACTATGTCCGTTGGTGTTTTCAGTGTAATTATATATGTGCCGGATAACAATTTTGATAAATCCATTTCTGCCTGGTATGAACCCGGATTATGAGTCCCTTCTTCAATAGTCAATACCTTCTGACCAAGAATGTCAGACAGGTATATAGTGTATGGAACTGATTGTGAATAATCTCCTATCTGGTAAGAAATAATTCCGTTTGTTCCTGCAGGATTTGGCTTGATTTCAATTATCGCAGTTGTTTTCGCCTGCTTTATCAGCCGTGTTACTCCGCCTGCTTTGCATAAATCTCCCAATCCGAAAATTGATGCCTTCGAAGTAGTTGGAAATACGCAGTCATTCCATACAAAACTATCTATATTCAGTGTGGTTTGTTCGGAATCACCAAGAGTTGCAATGAAACTAAGAATTGATAAAGTTGTATCGTTTGGCGTTCTGGTACCATTTACCTGTATATTCCTCTCTTCAATTGATTTTATTCCTTTCGGTGTGTTCCCAATCGGAGAAATTAAGGATTTATTGAAACTGATATTAGCCGTAAAATTAGTAGAATGGCATGAATCCAATTTGTCTGAGGATTTAATCACCAAAGGTATTTTTACAGTATCTCCCGAATTGACGGAATAGCTCGAAGAAGCGAAACCGACTTCGGTTTTTGGATAAATAACAGTCGTAACAAGTGGTGCTGATGTATTGACGCACCCGTTTGTATCAGTTACCGTAACAGTGAAAGTATTTGGTGTTTTCACCACAATTTTTTGTGTGGTTTCATTTGTGCTCCATTTCCATGCCACATATCCAAGATTCCCTGCATCGAGAATCACACTGTCGCAACTGCAAAAGCGAGTCGGTCCGTTTGGAGTTATCACAGGCTTTGGAAGCGGAAACGCCTTTATAGAAACCGTATCACGGGCAATACATCCGTTCGCATCAGTTACGGTCAAATAAAAATCTGAAGTAGTGTTTAGAGTAATTGTTGGAGTTAATGTGTTTGCCCCGCTTGTAATCTGTGCCTTAGGATTCCAGTCATATTGGAAAGGAGGCGTACCTGCACCTGCTTTGCCGTTTAAAGTAATCGAACTTCCCGTGCATATCGCAGTATCTCTCCCAGCATTAGCTGTTGGCAGAGGATTTACAACCACATTTATTTTAGCAGTATCTTTACACCCATTCCCGTCAGTAACAATTAATGTATAGAGTGTTGTAACAGTTGGACTGGCAATGACATTCTGACTATTTGGATTATCTAATCCTGTAGCCGGTGACCATAAAAAAGTATATGGAGGGGGACCTTGACTGACAGTCGGCTGAATCGGAACGCTGGACCCATTGCAAACACTCACGCTACCGGGTGCGGATAGTACCGGTTTTGGATATACATTGACCGTTACAGAAGCTGTTCCGAATTTACAGCCTTGGGCATCCGTAGCTACTACTGTGAATGTAGTGTTTTGAAAAACTTTTACTTTAGGATTTGCAGAAGAAGATACAAAACCCGGGGGAATCGGTGGACTCGATGTCCAGCTATATGTAGCTCCGGAAGTACCTGTAAGTTGAACTTCATCGCCTATACAAACTGTGCTGTTGCTTGCTGTCGCTGTCGTTGCGAGCAAAGGCTCAGGACAGGTTTTACAAGTTGTGGAAGAATAATACAATCCCGCCATGCCTATCGAATAACAATCTGCAGCTACCGGGTCAACTTCAAATGCCATAGAGGTTAATCCTTGTGTTACACTTATAGGGTGAACATCAGAATTCCAGAAATTCCTTGGAACCGTAAATGGAATACCGTTAATGTTTTCATTAAAATCCGAACGTCCAATAGTGTTTAATTGCATATCTGATACAATTAAGAAACCAATAGCAGAATTCGTAGTTTCGCATACGGATAAATTCGATAATGTAAAATCCGTTTTAACACCTGTACTGCCGACTGTAATAATACCATCCCGAAGCTCTATATGCCCTTGGTATGATGCTTTAAAATCTTTATAAATAATTATCAAAGTAACCCCGTCTGTTTCAGAACTACTTGTATTTAAATTTATAGAATAGTTACCGTTTCCGGTTATTGTATTTTTTACATCTGCCCTGAAACAACGTGTTCCTGATTCACTCCAGCATTTATTCGGACCCTGACCCTCTTTTGCTGCCACAATCGTTGAAGTCTGATTTTGAGGATTTGTGATTGTTACCGATGCCGGGTCAGGAGAACCAGGGACATAAGAAACTATCCACCAGACATAAGCTGCTTCAACTTCGTAACATTGTGCGGGAAATTCCGATACATTCAAAGTTACCGGCAGTGTATTGCCGGGAGCATCGGGACCTTGTACTCGTGTAGCAATCTTAATTGCTTTGTGTATATAATTTATACCGCATCCTTCCAAATCAATCCTGTTTGTTATCTGTGCTTTTGCAGGAATAATAAGGCTCAAAGAGAACAAAAGAAGTATTATTTTTTTCATACATACCTCAATATATATTGTGTTTTTGTTTTAACTAATTAATTTTTTTGTCAAAGATATATTTTTTGCAAGCTATATAATTCAAATATAATAAAAAATTGATTATAAAAAAATAACAAACGAAAAATATATTTTCAACAAATATGAATTTTCGTTAATTTTACAGGGTAGAATTCAAAAAATTAAAAGTAATCAAAGTAAATGAGAATTGAGTAATATTCTGAACGCTTGTGTCAATCTATGTTTCTGTTTGGGTTAAAAATAATTATTATTTGATAGAAAAATAAATACAAAAAAGTCAAAATTTTATGAGACCTTTTTCCATTTTCTGTGTCATTATATATTATGATTTGACAATTTTCGGAGATTTATATGAAAAAGCTGTTTATAATCTTCATATTATTTGTTAATCTGCAGGTATGTTATTCCGCTACAAAGTGGGTGCAAAAAAACGGATACAAGGAAATACAGGACAGCAGCCGGGGAATCAAAGGTATTAAACTCTCTAATAACGGGAGATATTTATATGTGGTAACATATAATAATACTATTGAAAAAATAGATATTGCTTCCGGTGATACATTAAAGACATGGGGCGGCAGGAAATTAGTTTACGATCTGAACCAAGAAGAAGAATCAATTATTGAAATAGACAATGGAGGAAATACTGGTTATTTGGTAAGGAAGGTATATTTAAATACTGATTCTGTAGGATATGAAAATACTATTCCCTTTGATAACAATCGTTACGGAAATCCACCATATCCTGGTGGCGGTGGTTGTGATTATACGAGTATGAATGTTAAAGTATCAAATGATTGTAAAACTTTTGTTACCTTAGGAAATATTAATTGTTTGTTAGGTGGATATATAAGGTATGATTATACTGGCAATATAGATTTGAGAGATATTGACTCAAATAAAAGAATATATATGATTGAGAAATGGATGCAACCTTTAGACATTGTGTATGGTAAGGGTAAACAGTTTGCTTACTCATCCAGTGAAAATTCGCTACTATGGCGGGATTTCCCTCCAAGTTATTCGTATGCAAATAAAATATGCATTGATTGCAACAAATTATTCTCTATACAGGACACAATTAATAACGACAATGTAACAAATTTTAATTTTCTGAATTTTTCAAAATCTTCAGATTTACTTGTAGGTACATTTGGAAATAGATTTTATATATGGAATGGTTATAATGGTCTTTTAAAAAAATGTATTGATTTTAAAGTTTTAACCGGTAAAGAAGACCAATTCACCTCATTAACATGGGCTGGTCAGGATAAATTTTTACTTTGTTCATTTACTACAATTATTAATGATAGTACTTGGCCCTATCAAGAGAAATCTTATATCTATTTTTATCGCCCTGATATTCCTTTTCCTATTGATTCCATTGTTTTTGATGGTACAGGGGAGAATGTATATTTATATCCTGGCATTGATTCAACAATTATTTTCACAGTTTCAGCTCGTGGAATAATTAGATGGTTTACACCAGACTTGCTATCTGCATCTCTAATTGCAAAATTTACTTCTGATATAAAAATTTGTAATCCAAAACAAGAAGTAAAATTTTACGATTTATCTTCCGGAGCTCCGACATCATGGCTATGGGATTTTGGTGATGGAACGACAAGTACTGAAGAAGAACCATCACATTTATTTACTAACCCCGGGAAATATAGTGTTAAACTTATTGTGAGTAAAAATGGTCAATCAGACAGTATCATATATAATGATTATATCCTTGTACAGCGAAACTTAAAAGCTGATTTTTCTTCTGATACTTTAGTAGGCGACCTGCCTTTAACAGTGAGTTTCATAGATAATTCGAGCGGTAATATTAAGTCATGGTTATGGTGGTTTGGAGACGGTGGAACTGATACTTCGGAAAATCCAAGACATATTTATAGCAAACCGGGTATTTTTCCGGTAAGGCTTATTATATCCGATGGCTTCTATTATGATACATTATATAAATCAGATTATATTACAGTAAATTATAAAGCTATTAGCGATAAAGATTTTGATATTGAAAAAATACAGCCGCTTAATTATACTAATATATTTGGTACAAAAGCTTTTGAAGGTAGTAAAGGATTTTATTTAGCAGAAGGATATAGTAATTCAAAGACAACTATATCCAGGTTTAATTCAAATTTAGAGCAGGATTGGAACAAGATATTATTTACAAATGGTTATCATCAAACTATACAGAAAGCAAAGGACAATTTATATTATTTTATCGGTGATACGGTTTATAATGCAAATAAAATTCAATTAAATAGATTTAATGATTTGGGAAATATAACACCATCAATTTCTTATACAGGTAGTAATCTCCTATTTAATTATGTTGCTGATTCTTTGGGATTATACACTTTATTAACAGCTATCCAACAAATGGAATGGGGAGAGATTACTGTTAATAGATTTAATAATTATGATTCTATTATTTGGAAAAAATATGTAGGTCTCTCATTAGGTTATTATGATTATTTTTATTCAATGAAAACATGCAAAGGTTTAAGTAA
>JBEKWK010000125.1:0-10798 GCA_049513175.1 FCB group bacterium | reverse complement strand
TTATGAATTAAATACCTATAATTTTCCTCAGGGATTATATATTATACAATTGTCAGATAATAAGAATTTAATTACAAAACCGATATTGATTTATCGGTAGAGATTTTTTTTAATATTAATGATGCTATAAGGGATTTTTAAAAAATCAAGGAATATAAATTAAATAATAAATTCTTCTAAAAGTCGGGGTATAAAATGAAAAGAGCTATAATTCTTTTCGCAATAGTTGTACTTTCATACACAACTCTTCATTCACAGGAATACTTCACCGCAAAGCAAGGAATAGCCACAGCCCTCGAAGCAGCAAGGAATTATTTTAAAGATAGCGTAACATTAAATTTTATAAATCGTGTTGAACTTAAATGGATAAAAGTACCAATAGGAGGAATTAAAGATAGTATTTGGTGTAAAACCATTAATGATACAATGGAAAATAATAATTCAAATCATTGGTATTATAATATCTGTAATAAAGACTCTTGTAGAAGTTTTCGATTAATAAAGAGAAATAAAAATTTCGTAGTTGATTCAATTTTTATTGAAAATATCATAAGGGCTGGAGGACCAATTGATACTAATGATATAAATATTGATTCTGATTCATTACTTTATTGTGCTGAAAAATGTAATTTTGAAAGAATTGTAGATTTATTTGTTTTGACAAGAGGGTCGCCTTTTGATTTGGAATGGTTATTTGATAATGAACATATTTACAACGATAATGCCCCCATCGACTTTTTTGGTGATATATTATCTATTAGTGCAAAAACTGGGGAATGTGAAGATATAAAATTACCTGTTAAAGAAGCCGCAACATTCAAAAATGATTTTAAAATAAAATACGACTACAACACAAACAATATTATTATTACTTCCCAAAATATTAATACAGATGCTGTCAGGCTGAGAATCTATGACCAACTTGGCAATTTGGTAAAAACTGAAAATATACAAAGCAATAATTATGAATTGAATACTCATAATTTTACTCAGGGATTATACATTGTTCAATTGTTTACTAATAAGGATTTAATTACAAAACCGATATTGATTTATCATTAATGTAAGCCGAGGCAGTAAAGGTCATTCCAGCGTAAGCTGAAATCCAGTAATTATGGGGTTCTATGGATTCCCTCTTTCGAGGGAATGACATCTTTAATAAAAGTAATTTATTACAATTTAGTAATATTGATTAAAAAAATTTGAAAACTTACCAAAATTTTCATAATTTGCTTATTCCTATATATTTAATTTTATAAAAGTGTAAAAAAGGTCAATAATATGTTAGCAATAGTAGAAATTGCAGGAATGCAATTCGAAGTTCAACCGAAAGAAATAGTAAGGGTTCCTTTGCTCGAAGGCGAGCCGGGAGATTCTGTAGAGTTTTCAAATATAATTCTCGGTCAGGATGATACAGAAACTAAAATCGGAAATCCATATTTAAAAGGTTTGGTTACTGCAAAAATCATCGAGCATGGGAAAGAGCCAAAAGTTATAGTCTTCCATAAGAAGAGACGCAAAGGCTACAAAAGGCTTCGTGGACACAGACAGAATTATACCAGGATTGAGATTACTGACATTAAATTTACTGATGTAAATTAATTAAATCGAAAACAAATTATCAGAAATAAATTCAAGGAAATAAAAAATGGCACATAAAAAAGGGGGCGGCTCTTCGAGGAATGGACGCGATTCAAATGCTCAAAGGCGCGGAGTTAAAAAATTCGGTGGCGAACTCGTTATCCCCGGGAATATTATTGTCCGTCAGTGCGGAACTAAATACCATCCCGGAAAAAATGTCGGAATGGGAACAGATTATACGATTTTTTCTAAAATAGAAGGTCAGGTTAAGTTTGAACGAAAAGATAGGGAAAGATTACAGATTTCAGTTTATCCAAAAAACTAATTTATTCATCTCTACTTGCAAAAAAGAGCTTCCTTTTGGGAAGCTCTTTTTTTATAAAGTCTGTTAATCTTCAAATTTATATCACTTCTTCATCATCTTCAAACTCTTCATCATCATCCAAATCTTCATCTTCATCTTCTAATTCATCTTCGTCTACTATACTTTCCTCATCGAATTCTTCATCGTCGAAGTCTTCATCATCGAAGTCATCTTCAAATTCATCATCAACAAATTCATCATCTTCAAATTCTTCATCTTCTAACTCATCATCTTCGAGTTCTTCGTCATCAAACTCTTCATCCGTAAATTCTTCCTCTCCTACCCATTGAACGGCTTCCCTTCTGATAATATCAATTTCTTCAAAATCACCCGACGGGGAAAAACAATAAGTTCCTTTGTCGAAGTCCTGAGCTTCAAATTCACTGTTGTTTGATGATAAATTCATTAGTTCCTCTATAATTAATTAATAATAAATATTTTCAATCATAATGGGCATGCAATTTAAAAAAAAAGAAAATATTTGCAACAATAAATTTAAAAAATAAATTCAATATATTTTTTTATTTAAAAAAGTATTAACAACTAATTTATTTTGGTATGATAATTATTTTATTACATCTTTGCTTATATTTATATTGCCATTATTCGATTAGCAAAATATTGATTGGAGAAATATGAAAATTTTAGTAACGGGAGGAGCCGGATTTATTGCATCTCATGTTGTTGATGCTTATTTAAATGCAGGCAATGAAGTTTTTATTATTGATAATTTTTCTACAGGTAAAAGAGAAAACCTGAATCCAAAAGCAAAATTAATTGAAATGGATATTACAGATGAAAAAGTAAAAGATATTTTCAAAAAAGAAAAATTTGATTTATTGAACCACCATGCAGCCCAGATGGATGTGCGTTTCTCAGTTAATAATCCTATCTTTGATGCCAGGACAAATATTATAGGAGGCATAAATTTATACGAATCCGCAAAAGCAACAGGAGTGAAAAAAGTAATATTTTCTTCTACCGGAGGAGCTATATATGGGGAACAGGATTATTTTCCCGCCGATGAAGAACATCCCCTCAGACCTTGCTCACCTTATGGAATCGCAAAGCTCTCAAACGAAAAATATTTGTTTTATTACAAAGAAGTTTATGGAATTGATTATGTATGTTTAAGATATGCAAATGTCTATGGTCCCCGCCAGAATCCTCACGGCGAAGCCGGTGTGGTTGCAATATTCACAAATAAAATGCTTTCCGGCGAACAGCCTGTAATTAATGGAGACGGCTTGAATACTCGAGATTATGTTTTCGTTGCGGACGTCGTCAGGGCAAATTTGCTCGCTTTGGAAAATAATGTTTCAGGTATATACAATGTTGCAACTTCGATAGAGAATGATGTAAACTATATTTTCAGAAAATTGAAACAGTTCACAAATTCAGATTGCAAAGAAATACATGGTGAAGCCAAATCCGGCGAGCAAAGACGTAGTGTCTGTTCCTATAAAAAAATATCTGAGAGCCATGGCTGGAAACCTACAGTAAGTTTTGATGACGGATTGGAAAAGACCGTAGAATTTTTTAGAAATAAAATCCAGTCTCTTCAAAAATGACTTTCAGCCCGGTAGATTATATTGTCGTCATTGTATACATCCTGATAATTCTTTATACCGGCTTTATTTTATCCCGAAGAAAATCAAGCAAAAGCTCAAACTTGGAAGAATTTCTGCTTGCCGGAAGAAAATTAACACTGCCCTTGTTTGTTTCTACTCTTGTCGCTACATGGTATGGAAACATACTTGGAGTTGGTGAATTTGTGTATACGAGCGGTCTTGTTGCATGGGTATGTTTCGGTCTTCCCTATTATTTTGCGGCGGGAGTATTCGCATGGTTCATTGCAAAGAAAATAAGAAACTTTAATGTCAAAACTATACCGGAACAAATCACAATTAAATATGGTCCAACTGCAGGCTGGCTGTCATCTCTCATTGTATTAATAATTTCTATTCCCGCAGTATATATTTTGATTCTCGGTGTATTGGTACAGCTATTCACAGGCTGGGACTTGTGGCTCTGCATTATTGTTGCAACAATTATATCCATGACCTACCTGATTAAAGGAGGCTTAAAAGCGGATGTTTTTACTAATACAGTGCAATTCGTATTGATGTTTACCGGCTTTATAGTTCTTGTAATATTTTCAATGTACAAATTCGGAATGCCTTCCACACTTGCCGAAAGGCTACCTGCACAGCACTTACAGCTCACAGGTGGTTTCTCATGGCAAATTATTTTAGCATGGTTCCTGATTGCATTTACGACTTTCATTGACCCAAGCTTTCATCAGAGATGCTCTGCAGCATTAACGCCAAAGACTGCACAAAAAGGTGTCCTAATCTCAATATTATTTTGGATGCTATTTGATTCTCTTACTTTGATTTCCGGATTGTATGCCAGAGCACATTTCAGTATAGCTAATCCTGTAATGGCATTTACCGTTTTGGGCGAAAATGTATTGCCACATTTTTGGAAAGGACTTTTTGTCGTTTCTATGATTGCAACTGCTACTGCGGCTCTCGATAGTTATAGCTTTATAAGTGCCGCAACTATCGGAAATGATATTTTCAAACCCTTCCTTAAAGCAATTTCAAAAGATAATATTTTTTCAACAAAAAGCCTGATACAGTCAGGACTTTTTGTAACGGCAATAGTGGGAATTACTTTAGCAATACTTCTTCCTTCTGCAGTTCAATTGGTTTACAGAACCGCCTCAATTGCCGTTCCCGGGCTTTTTGTACCTTTGATAATTAGCTATTCAAAAAGATTTTATTTCAGTAATAAAAATATTATTTTGCTAATGGTAATTTCGGTATTAATATCCTGTTTATGGCTTATAGGCAGGTATGCTTTCCTGCCGATAATTCCAAAAAATATATTTATGGATATTGAACCGATGATACCCGGTTTTATTTTCTCGTTAATTTTTGCTTTGTTTGCAGTACGTAAAAAAATAATAATATAATATATGCTCAATATTTCAAATTCATTAAGTTTTTTCAGACTATTACTTGCAATACCTCTGGGTTTTGCTTTGTGGTATGACAGCCTTATTTCGACAGTAATTATTTGCCTGCTTGCCTATATTTCCGATTTGTTAGACGGATATTTTGCAAGGAAACTTGACCAGGTAACCGAAGCAGGAAAAATTATTGACCCAATTGCAGATAAAATTTTCATCGCTGTCTTTGCTATAATTCTAATTCTAAAAGGTATGGTTCCTCTTTGGTTTGCTCTTGCCGTTCTATCGAGAGATATATTAATATTGATAGGAGGATTATATTTATCGAGAAAAATCAAATACGTCGTCCCCTCCGATTTCATAGGCAAAGCCGCAGTATTCATCTTAGGATTGACATTAGTCGGAATACTTTTTAAAATAGATATTATTAAAAATTACGGGATATATTTAACACTAATCGTAATGTTCATTTCACTAATCAACTACTTTTTCCGAATGCTTAAAATTTTAAGAGAACATCAATCTGATATCGGGGATAATTCAAAGGTGTCATTCTGAACGAAACGAAATGTAGTGAATAATCCAAAGTTATGTACGATTTTAGATTTATTTTTTTTAATCGTAAATCTAGAATCTAAAATCTAAAATGAAAGGATTCTTCGCTTCGCTCAGAATGACAGTCCTAAAGGAATAATATTTTCGAGATAACTTAATATTAGGGGATTTTATTTATCCGCATCTCCCATTACAGGATCAATAGAACCAATTATGGCTACGATATCGGCAATAAAAGAACCCTCCGCCATAGCAGACAATCCTTGCAGATTAGTTGCAGAAGGAGAACGTATTTTCAATTTCCACGGATAACCTGTTCCGTCAGAAACAATGAAGAAACCCAACTCACCTTTCGGTGCCTCTATTGCAGTGTATGTCTCTCCGATAGGCGGCATTGCACCAAAATTGATAAGCATAAAATCATTTATCAGTTCTTCCATTTTTGTATAGACTGCCTGCTTTTTTGGAAGTACTTTTTTAGGCTCAACAAGCCTGATTTCTCCTTTGGGCATTTTGTCGAGAATCTGATAAACAATTTTCAAACTCTCTTTCATTTCCTGCACCCTGACCATATACCGCGCCCAGACATCTCCTTCGGGAAAAGTTATAACATCAAAATCAAGTTTGTCGTAAATTAAATAAGGATTATCACGACGCAAATCTCTAGGAACTCCTGAACCCCGCAAGGTAGGACCGGTCAAGCCAAGCTGGATTGCTCTCTCAGCTGAAAGGACACCTATACCTGCGATACGGTCAACAAATATTCTATTCCTGTGAACGAGTTTTTCAAAATATTTTAATTCGGCAGGAAATTGGTCAGCCCATTCACGGATTTTTTTCAAAGTATCATCATCAATATCATTAGCAACACCGCCAATTCTCGTATAGCTCGTAGTAAATCTTGCTCCGCAAATCAGCTCGAAAATATCATATAATTTTTCACGTTCGGTGAAAGTCCAGAGCAGAAGCGTCAATGCACCTACATCCATGCAGGTAGTTCCCATCGCCATCAGATGAGAAGAAATTCTTGCAAGCTCGGCAACAAGTGTGCGAATCCATTGAGCCCGCGGCGGAGCCTCTATTCCGAGTGCATTATCAATCGCAAGTGCTATTGCCACATTATTTGAAAAAGGAGACAAATAATCCAATCTATCCGTATGCGGAATAAATTCATGATAGGTGCAATTTTCAGCTAATTTTTCATAGCCGCGATGAAGATAGCCGAGTTCGGGTACGCACTTCAAAATGATTTCGCCATCGAGACGGAGCAGGCAGCGAAGAACTCCATGCGTTGCCGGATGCTGGGGACCCATATTCAGGACCATATCATTTTCCAGCGGGTCATCGAAAATGGCGGAGGTATCTTTATCAAGCAGTGTCCTGACAATTTTCTCATGCCTGGTTTTCATCAGCTTGTCTATTTCATCTTTTGTCTGCAAGTTATACGGCATTTCAGAACCTTTGAGATTTATGTCTGTTTTATAAAAAAATAAATTTACATAAGAAATTTACTTTAAGCAAGTATAAAATTTTAATATAAGAAATGTTTAATTCTTAGAATTATTTTAATTTCCCTCTCCTTCGGAGAGGGACAAAGGGTGAGGTTTCTAACTCTAATTTCTATTACAACGGGCTTTAGCAATGGGATTAAGAGACACCACCTCACCCCGACCCTCTCCCAAGGAGAGGGAGAAAAGAAATCACTCTTTCACAAAAATTTTTGTCACTTCACCAATTCTTATTAAATAAACTCCTGTAGGTAAGGATTCAATATTAATGCGGGTTTCAGTGCTTTCGGCTGTGGCTGATATTAATTTATTTCCAAGCATATCATAAATGCTCAGAACTTTGCCAACTATATTTGCAGAATTAATATTTAGAAAATCGCTTGCAGGATTGGGATAGATAAGATTTTCAATTTGTTGGTTATTCTCTTTTACATCAGTTATTTCATCTAATTTTGCTCTAAATAAACCATTCAGATAAGTTCCTGCAAAAATATATTCATCCTTAATAACTATAGACAGTACATCTAAACTAGGTAATCCTAAATTTTTGGGAGTCCAACTGTCACCGTTATCTGAAGAGAATAATATACCGGTACTGCTTGCAATAAAAATATTCTTTCCATATATGTATATTGAATAAACATCAATATCAGGTAAATCTAATTTTTTTATCCACTGCTCCCCATTATCAATGGATAAAAATATACCGTGATGGGGAATTCCTGCGAATATATTATTACCAATGGTTGCTATTGTATTTACGGACAAACTTGGTAATCCAATATTTTTTGCAGTCCAGTTGTTTCCATTATCTGTTGACAAAAATATTCCCCCACCATTAGTACCAGCAAAAATATTATTTCCATTTATAGCTAAGTTTAAAATATCTTTGTTTGTTAGACCCGAATCTTTTAATTTCCAACCATTACCATTATCAGATGATAAAAATATACCATTGTCCGTAGCTGCGAACAAATTAATTCCGCTTAAAGCTAGTTTCCTTATTTCGTAATGATTTAATCCTGAACTTCTATTTATCCAATTTTCACCATTATCCTGTGAAAAAAATACACCATCATAATAGGAACATGCAAAAATATTTTTATCAGTTATTACGAATGAATTAATAATGGCATCATTTAATCCTGAACTTTTGGATATCCAGGTATTCCCGTTATCAGTTGATAAAAATATACCCCAGTCAATACCTGTAAAAATATTGTTACCGTCAGAGGTTATTGTTCGTATTTCAGTAAAAGTTAATCCTGAATTATTTGGAGTCCAGTTATTTCCATTATCAGTTGATATGAATACACCACTTCCAGTCCCGGCAAAAATTTTATTTTCAATTTTTGTTAATGAATTGATTATATAATTAGTCAAACCCGAACTAGTTGGCGTCCAACTATTACCATTGTCTGAGGATAAAAATATACCACCATTGTCAGTCCCGGCAAAAATATTATCTCCATCAATAGCCAATGACTTTATATAAAAATTAGTTAAACCTGAATTTTTTATAATCCAAGTATCACCATTATCATAAGATAAAAATACTCCACCGCCGTAAGTACCAGCATACATATTATTTCCGCTTATTACTAAGGAAATGATATTTAGTTTTGTTAATCCTGAATTTTTAGTTATCCAATTATCACCATCGTCCGAAGATAGAAATATTCCTTCATTACTAGTCCCTGCATATATATTATTTCCGCTAATTAATAACGTAGTAATATGCAAATCTGTTAATCCTGAATTTTTTTCTTTCCAGCTATTTCCATTATCCGTAGATAGATATATTCCACCAAAACTTGTTCCGGCAAAAATATTATCTCCAATAATAGCTAAAGTAGATACAGAAATATTTAATTTAGTTTCAGTCCATGTATAACCATTATCAGTAGATAACATTACACCGTTTCCTGTTCCTGCAAATATATTATTCCCGTTTATTGCTAATGAATATACATTGGTATTTATAAATAAATCTGATTTTCTTTCATTCCAGGAATTACCATTATCAGTTGATGAAAAAACACCAACATTGTTAGTTCCAACAAAAATATTATTACCGGTAACTGCAAAGCAGTTTATATCTCTCCAATATAACCCATAATTACAGGCTTCCCATTGAGCATGTATTGCTGTTGAAAAGATAAATATAATCAGAAATGCAAAAAAAAGTTTTTTTAAAATGAAGATTAAATAATTGTAATTATTATTTAATGTGGGTTTAAGAGACATTATATTCATAACCACCTCATGTAAATGAAAAGTAATTTAATAATGATGTGTTAAATTAACGAAAATAAATATAAAAAGAAAAATTTTATAAATTCAATTTATATTTTTAACTTAGAGATTATTCCTTTAGGACTTATTTTATAAGACTACGTTTATATTAGAACATGGAAGAAAAAAAAACTGTTACTAAAAAAAGAGTGAAAGCTAAAGCGGGTACGGGCAAAGCTACCACTACTAAAAAACCTAAATTATCTGAAAATAAAATTAACCAGTTGCAAAAGCAATTAGCCTGGTACAAATCTTTTTTCGATAATGCTACCGATGCGGTATTCGTGGTACAGCCCGAAACTTGGAGCGTTCTCGATGTGAATGATTATGCCGGTTTTCTTCTGGGCATACCTAAAAATGAATTAATAGGTACTTCACTGCCGCAATTCAGGCGGATTTTCAAGCTTTTGACAAAGTCAGCCTCCCCGATTGTACTCAGCGAATTATCTTTGGATACCCCTGATAACGGGCAACTGATGGTGGAAGTGAGCGCCCGTTTCGTAGATTTTGAGGGACAGAAGCTGATTCAGGCGATTGCAAGAGATGTAAGTGAACAGCATGCTTTGACAGATAAACTGGTACAGGCGGATAAATTAGTTTTATTGGGACAATTATCCGCAGGCGTTGCACACGAAATAAGAAATCCGCTTGCGGCTGTGAATCTTAATTTACAGATATTACAGCGAAGATTTCCAAAAGATACCACAGAGTTTCCATATATTTCTACTGCATTGCAAGGAGTAGACAGAATTTCCAAAATAGTCGAAGTTACCCTGAATTTTTCCAGGCAGTCACTTCCCGACATAAAAGGAATCAGCTTTAATCAACTAATCCCGGCTACACTTGAATTAATGGCATCTGTCCTTAAGCGAAAAGACATCACAATTGATATGCAGCTTGCCGATGAGCTTCCGAACATACAGGCAGACGGCAAGCAGATGCAGCAGGTGTTCATCAATCTAATAAAAAATTCTGCCGATGCAATCAAAACCAAAGGGAACATTACAATCCGAACCTATAGCGAAGCTTCTTCGAGGCGAGGAGAAGGTGATTATGTTGTAGCTTCCATTTCTGATGACGGAGTTGGAATTCCACCTGAGGATATACCTAAAATATTCAATCCATTTTTTACCCGGAAGGCAGATGGAACGGGTTTAGGATTGCCTATAACTCAAAGAATCGTTTACCAGCACAGCGGAATAATTGATGTGGAAAGCGTTTTCGGTAAAGGGACTACTTTTTATGTTAAATTACCCGTACCCAGAGAATAATACATTCTAAAGAAATTTATTAATTAAAATTAAAATTTTTTGATTAAATTAAAAGATATTCAAATCATAATTCGGGGTAAAACTTTTGGCGAGTACTGCTTTCTCAAATTACACAATAATGGTCATTGAAGATGACCCTCTTGTGAATACGACTATTAAGGAAATCCTTTCCGGGAAATACAGCCGTGTATTGACATTTACCGATGCCCAAAAAGCACAGGATGAATTAAGTGTAATCAGCCCCGAT
>JBEKWK010000124.1:0-8275 GCA_049513175.1 FCB group bacterium | reverse complement strand
CAGGAAGTACTCGACATAAGTGAACCCGTTTGCAAGTGTGAATGCAAGCTGTGTGATTGGATTGGCACCGGCTTCTGCTATGTGATAACCGCTGATGCTTAGAGAATAATAATTTTTTATCTCATTTTTGGAAAGATATTCCTGCAAATCGCCTATTAATTTCATTGCGAAATCAATTGAGAAAATGCAAGTATTCTGCCCCTGGTCTTCCTTGAGCATATCTGCCTGGACAGTTCCCCGAAGTTTTTTGAATATAGATAGCTTGAATTTCTCCTTTTCTTGTTCAGTAAATGTTTTGCCTGATGCGGTTACCTTTTCCAGTTCTCTTTTGTAAGCTACCATAAAATAGAAAGCGACCATAATCGGTGCAGGAGCATTTATAGTCATTGAAACAGATGTAAGTGGGTCAAGCTGGTCGAAGCCTTTCAGCATAGTATCCATATCCTCGATTGTACAGATGGAGACACCGCTTTCGCCGATTTTACCGTAAATATCGGGCTGAATATCAGGGTCTTCGCCATACAAAGTAATGCCGTCAAATGCGACGGAGAGCCGTTTAGCATCATCAGCCTGGCAGAGGAAATGAAATCTCTTGTTTGTACGTGCAGGACCGCCTTCGCCAGCAAATTGCCGCTTGGGGTCTTCCGTTACCCTTTTGAACGGAAAAACTCCTGCAGTAAAGGGAAAATATCCGGGCAGATTCTCCTTATAGAAGAATTTTACAAGCTCATACCAGCTTTTATATTTCGGCATTGCTATCTTTGGAATCTTTGAGCCGGAGAGGCTTTTGTTATACAGGCTGATGGAAAATTCCTTGTTCTGTATATTGTATTTCATATCGTCAACCTGGTAGCATTTCTGCGTCTCATCCCAATGGGACAGGAATGATTTCACTTCAGACGATAATTTTTCCCAATTTTCCGAGAACCTGCTTTTGAGAACCTGAATGGCATTGGAATCTTCGATTTGCTTTATGCTTTCTCTGATTGCAAGCGTATCTCCGGCAAGTACAGCCTGTTCCTCAAGCATTTTATGATAATTGTGTACTGAATCGGCAATTTCAGCAAGATAATTGATTTTCCTGTTGTCAATCAAGCCAAAATCCCGAAGAAGATTTGTAGGTAGAATATCAACCATTTGAGTATTGATTTTCAACTGACCGTCTTTCTTCTCCTTCAGCATTTTCAGGTAATCTTTGAACAGCTTGTTTACTCCGTGATTATTAAACTGATTACTGCTTGTTGCATAAACAGGCAATTCTACAGTATCGAGAGGTATATTATGCGGAACGCTTATTTGGTGATTCCTGATATAATTTACTTTAACCTCTCTCAGTGCGTCCTCAGAGCCGATTTTCTCGAATTTATTAATAACGATGAAATCGGCAATTTCAAGCATATCAATTTTCTCGAG
Organism: FCB group bacterium; assembly: GCA_049513175.1. Taxonomy (GTDB): domain Bacteria; phylum Bacteroidota; class Ignavibacteria; order Kapaibacteriales; family UBA2268; genus JBEKWK01. The sequence goes on along the minus strand of JBEKWK010000124.1, from coordinate 6,862 downwards.
TTGAGACGGAGCCCCAAATTCAGCGGTCATTACATACATAGAATAATCGCTGACCTTGCTTACATTGCTGTCACCCTGCCCAATACCGCTTGTTTCTACGAAAATCAAATCATATCCACAAGATTTTAGAACGGAAATTGAATCCTTAATAGCAGAACTAAGCTCATTTATGCTCTCTCTCGTGGCAAAGCTTCTGAAGAACACCCTGTCATTGTAAACCTGGTTATATCTTATCCTGTCACCAAGCAAGGCACCGCCGGACTTGGTTTTCGACGGGTCAACGGCAAGAACGCCTATATTGATATTATCCGTAAAGGAAATGAATCGTCCAATAATCTCATCAATAAGCGAGCTTTTCCCGCTCCCACCCGTACCTGTAACACCAATAACAATGGATTTATTCTTATCGTATTTTTTATAAATTTCTCTTAATGAAGATAAGTCTTTAGAATCTGTATTTTCGAAGAACGAGATTTGTTGGGATATATCAAAGTGATTTGTTAAATTATTTTTCTTTATTAAGTCTTCTGTTATTTCGAATTTGTGTTTTTTCCCGTTCTTTTTATTTCTCTCATTCACACGCTTTATAATATCATCGGAAATGCCGTCTATGCCTATTTTCTGCCCGTCAACAGCGTGATAAAGACGAGTTACTCCGTAATCTTCTAATGCCTTAATTTCCGATGGCAGGATGACACCTCCTCCGCCGCCGAAAATCATCTTATCATCGGCTCCCAACCTCTTCAATTCATCAACGATATATCTGAAATATTCGTTATGTCCCCCTTGGTAGGAACTAACCAGCAAAGCATCCACATCTTCCTGTATGGCTACAGTAATCACTTCTTTAACGGAGCGGTTATGCCCAAGATGAATCACCTCTGCTCCCCGCTTTTGTAGAAGTCTCCTAAAAATATTGACCGAGACATCATGCCCGTCATATAATGCTGTTGCAGTTAGTACCCTTATTTTGCTCATTTATTCACCATAATTAAAATAAAATCAAAGCTATATTTATGTAAAATTAATTCTTTATAAACGTTTTTCTTTCAAAAGAATTTCCAACTTTAAAAACGATGTAATATAAACCCGGCAATAAATCTTTAACATTAATTTTCACTGGATTATTACTATTTAATAAAACGTTGTTATAAACACAATCTCCAAGCATATTATATACTTTAATTGAAGTACTACCAGTCTGGTTTGAATTATTATAAATATATAAAAAATCCTGAGTAGGATTAGGATAAATACATAATTCATTCTGTATAGGAATTTCATCTACATCCGAAATAAAATCAGATAGTTTTGCTCTATACACTCCGTAATTATATGTGCCGGCATAAATATAATCATTATTCATTGATAGGATTCTAATGAGAAAATTAGGCATTCCCTGATTAATTGGTGCCCAAATAGAACCAAAATCTGTACTAAGAAATACACCACTATAAGTACCTGCAAAAATATTATTTCCTCTAGTAATTAAGGTATTTATATAAGAGTCAGTAAGACCATTGTTTATTTCTATCCAATTTAATCCGTTATCTTTGGTTAAATAAAGTCCACCACCCCAAGTACCTGCGAATAAATTATTACCAATTGCTGCTAAAGATACTACACCATTAGGAAAGATTGAAACAGTATCCCAATTCATACCTTCATTAGTACTTAATCGTACTCCTGTGCCATCGAGTCCTGCATATATATTATTCCCATTATTTGTAACGGTGAAAGAAGATACATCCAAGGCACCACAACAAATATCATAAACATATTCAAAAGCATTACCGTTTTCCGATATTCTATATATACCAAAATTTGTACCTGCGAAAATATATTTACCAATATGTGATAATGCGAGGACATAAGTAATTTGGTCATCGCCTAAGGCATTAAAAACCACTTTCCAATTATTACCATCATCATTAGTTAAGAATACTCCTCCTCCTAATCCACAAGTACCAGCAAATATATTACTATTAACTATCACCAATGATTCTATTACTGAATCCTTTAATCCAATAAATTTCCAATTCATTCCATTATCAGTACTTTTATAGACTCCAAAATAATCACCAGCTAAAATATTATTATTATCAGTTGTAAGAGCCCAAATATCCCTATTAATTAATCCATTATTAATTTGTAACCAATGTGAACCTATATCGGATGATGATAATACTCCAGTTCCTTTTGTACCAGCAAAAATTTTGTCTCCCTTTGCAATAAAAGTTTGTATTTGAGTATTTTTTAATCCCTCATTAATTAGTTTCCAATTTTTTCCTTTATCATCTGTATAAAATATATATCCATTGCTTGTCCTAGAAAATATATTTGTTTCACTGGAAGTAAATGAGACGACATCTGTATTAGACAATCCTTCATTAACAGCTATCCAATTAGTCCCATTATTTTTAGATAAATATACACCATTTCGTGTCCCAGCAAATAAATTATTGTCATTAATTAATAAAGCGCTTATTCGTTTATCCGTTAATCCTTCATTACAGGGTACCCAATTTATACCATTATCACTTGAATAAAAAATGCCATTCGTATCAGTTCCGATGTAAATATTACTGCCTTTAACTATAATTGCATTTATTCTTACATTTTTCCAAATATCATTTTGTACCCAATCTAAACCTTTATTGGTACTTTTATATAAACCAGTCATCATACCAATAAAAAGTGTATCATTTATTCGTGCAAAGGCATTTACAAAATCAGATAGATCAGATTTTTTAAAAAGATTATTCCAATTTGAACCGTTATCTGTACTTAAAAAATACCCACTACTATATGTTTTCTTTGTTTCCAAAAATAAATAGCTACTATCAGCAAACAAATAAGTTACCTCTCTATCCAAAAATCTCAAACCATTATTAATCTCTTTCCAATTTGAACCATCATCAGTACTAAGAAAAACACCACTGCCATCTGTTCCGGCAAAAATATTATTCCCACTGACAGCTAAACAAGTAACATTCCCTCCATAAAGACCATTATTTACTGGCTCCCATTGAGCTTTGGACAGACATATCGCACTAATTAGAATGACTAGAGTAATAATAAAATTTTTCATTTTTGCCTCAAAAAAATGTAAAATTCTCACACAAGGCCACTTTACATTTTCGGCTATAAGTATTTTTTTTGACATATTAATTTCTCGCACCAATGGTGCGAGTTTTTCATGTTTACTAAATTAGATTAATTTCTGCAACCAATGGTTGCAGTTTTATTAAAAATGAAATAATGCGTTTTACATCTACATTTATTTCAATAAGCTTCTCGCTATAACCAGTCTCTGTATTTCGCTTGTGCCTTCGTATAATTCAGTAATTTTTGCATCCCTGTAATATCGTTCAACGTTGAAATCTTCCGTATAGCCGTAACCGCCGTGAATTTGTATAGCCTTGCGGGCACAATCCATGCACACTTCTGAAGCTTTCAGCTTTGAAATCGCCGCTTCTGTGGAATAAGGTATTCCTTTGTCTTTCATCACAGAAGCATTCCAGGTTAATAGCCAAGCGGCATCATATTCCATTTTCATATCGGCAAGCATCCATTGAATCGCCTGGAAACTTGATATAGGCTGGTCAAACTGGAATCTTTCCTGCGAATATTTTATCGAATCTTCCAAAGCTGCTCTTGCTATGCCAAGTGCCTGCGATGCTATGCCCAGTCTTCCGCCGTCGAGTGTAATCATTGCGACTTTAAAACCTTTATTCAAATCACCGAGAAGGTTTTCTTTCGGAACTTCGCAATCCTCGAGAATAATCTCTGCAGTCGAAGAAGAACGTATGCCCAGCTTCTTTTCGAGCTTACCTATTTTGTATCCGGGAGTATTACTTTCAACTATAAAAGCGGATACGCCTCTTGTCTTCTGCCCCGGGTCTGTGGATGCGACAAGCACAAATATTTCAGCTTCCTTGCCGTTTGTTGCAAATAATTTCGAGCCGTTTAAAATCCATTTGTCACCGACTAATTTTGCGGTAGTCTTTGTGGCACCCGAATCAGAGCCTGCACCGGTTTCTGTTAAAGAGAAACTCCCCAGTTTATTTCCGCTCAACAAGTCCGGAAGAAACTTTTTCTTCTGCTCTTCAGTACCGAACCTGTAAATCGGGTCGCAAACAAGTGAGGAATGTGCAGAGACAATAACTCCCGTCGAGGCACACCAGCGGCTTATTTCCTCAACGGCAAGAAAATATGATACATAATCCATACCGGCACCGCCGTATTCTGTGGGATAGGCAATACCCATCAAGCCTAATTCCCCTGCCTCTTTGATAATATCGGCAGGATACCTGTGGTTTTTTTCGTTGTCGGAAGCTACAGGTGCAATCTTATCCTGTGCAAATTTTGAAACCATTTCCTTTAGCATCTTTTGTTCGTCAGTCAGTAAGTAATCCATTGGATACCTCCATAATAAAATATAAATTTAGTGATTTATCAACTATAAGAATATTCTTTTCAAATATATAAACTTATTTTCATAAATAAAAATATTTCAGATGCAAATATAGTTTTTTTGTTAAAGAGATTTATAAATTTTTAAATTTACAAATATGCTGTAAAATAAATAATCTCTAAATTAAGGAAATAATAAATTTGTAGAATTGCTATTCATCCGCTTCCGAAGGGTTATTGCCGCTGTTTCCATTAATTTTACCTGATTCTGATTCAATTACGAACCCATTGATATTGTGCGGGTCAGTATCATGCCCGCTATGCACGTGCCAGCCTGTGAGCATCGCCTTAAACCCGCTTGTAACCGTATCGCCCGTCGTAGCAAGATAAACATGCCCTAGCATAAAAATACTGAGGAAAAAACCGACTGCAATATGCAAAATAGCCATGGGCCACACTCCGCCCATACCTAAAAATTCGTCGGGTGCAAGTTCGGGAAACAGCATAAATATCCCGGAGATTACAATCACAGGCATAAGAAAAAACATTATAGAAAAATAGGTTATTTGCTGTAATGGATTGAACTTTTCTTGTTCTGACGCTTCGTAAGGATGCGGCTTCCCCTCGAATATCCCCGATAAATAGAATCCCGCCTGTATTTTAATTCTTTCAAATAATCCCTTAATATGCGGTATATAGTGTTTATAATTCTTGCTTTTTATATTTTGTATAACATAAAATAGGAAAATAGCAGATAATATAATTCCTGCGATATTGTGCGACAGCATTGCAATTTTAAAGGGTATAAAATAAGAATTCTGGTCGGAATAATGCATACTTACTCCCGAAACAATAAGTACCAGGAATAAAAAGGCGTTGAACCAGTGCCAGAGCCTCAGCCATAATGGATATAAATATATTCTCTTCATGTTTTCTTATTTACCCTTTTAAACAAATTTTTATTTTTTCTGTTTGCCCTCCATCGGAGCAAAGCATGTGTCCCTATTCCGACGACCGCAAAACCTATCCCCAAAACACTAAGAAATTCAAGGAAAAAATTCCTCGTAGTTCCGACAACATAAGCATCACTCAATAAAGTGCCGTTAATAAACCCGTACTTTTCCCTCGATTGCTGTTTTTGATGCTTATATAATTTAGTCATCAGGATAGAATTTTGATTGTGACATTCTTCACATTTTTTTATGGTCTTGTCCGGAGGCAAAATATTATGCGAAAGATTTGGAGGTTCATAAGAAGTATGGCAATCAATACAGCGCACTGTCTCCCAATGTGTAGCTTTATTCGGAATCCACTCGTGAGCCTTTGCTACGGAGCTGATATGAAATTTTGCCATTTTCTGTTCATCGGCGTGGCAAGCAAGACAGAAAACCATTTTATTTTTCACAATTGTAGTTTGCTTAATATGGGTTTCACCCAGAACTCTTGGTGAAACTTCCGGTGGAGGCTTAATGCCATGCTCACCATGACAGTAAGTACAGCCCGGAGCCTCGATATTCCCCTTTTTCAAAGAAATGCCGTGAACGCTTGTATTATATTCCCTTGCAACATAAAAATGGCACTTGCCGCATAGGCTTGGAACATTAAACTGGTTAATTCTCGATGTGGGAGCTTCCTTTTTCTGAAGGTTGTGATAGCCGTGGCAATCTATGCAGGCGGCGGCTTCCTTTCTCCCTTTTAATAATGCCGAACCATGAACGCTTTGTTCATAATTTATTAAAGATTTTGCAAATGGGCTTTTCACGCTTGGATTATTCAGATGGCAGGACAGGCATAGCTTTTCCTGGTTGATTTTCATCTGAAGCGGGTCAAGCAAATGCCCCTTGGTTATAGGATTCATATGGCAGTAAATACATGTTGGCACTTTTTCATCACTTGTACGGGCAAGATAATGCTCGGATTGAACATGTAGTGCTTTCTGAGTTTTATGGCAGTTCCCGCAGGCATCCGTAAGCCTTATAATATTAAATTTTGAATCGGGATTCTTCGGAGACATTACGTTATGCTTGCCATGACAACCTTTGCAGTTCACGTTCATAGAGCCGCCCATACCTGTTGCCCTTGCCATTTGGGGATGAAATTTATGTATCTGCTCGACATTCTGATGGCAGGAACGGCAATTTACAGGTGTGATTTTCGCCTTATGCGGAACTTCTTCAGGATTAAAGCCTACATGGCAGTCAACACATTTGCGTTGACCGTGGACGGAATGGGAGAGAATTGACTCCTTTACAAAAATGGAAATCTCTTTCCCGTTTTTCTCCATTTTCATATCCGGGTCGGAATGACATTCAATGCAAACGGAATTTTCCTGTGCTTTTAATGAAAAATTAAATAGAAAAAGACAGCAAATAATCAGGAAAAATGAACAAATTTTAACAGCACTCTTAAGAAACTTTTGAACAATCATCAGAAAACAATATACTTT
>JBEKWK010000123.1:0-8276 GCA_049513175.1 FCB group bacterium | reverse complement strand
CAATTTTTTCATAAGCTGCCAGCGGTTCATTGCCCTCTAAAGTTACAATTACAAAATCACCTACAGGGGTACGCTGTAAAAATGTTCGTTCATGAATACCGGCATTTTTTCTCGATTCATTAAATTCTTTCCGGAATTCAGTATTTAATTTATGAGCAAATTTTTCCCACTGATTGAATTTATCTTTAGGTATCTGGGTTGCGAAAGCCATGAATTTAGACATAGTATATCTCCTTTAAATATAATAAAATGTATAAAATTGTTAAATTAAACTGTTTAAGAATTTCCTCAGAAAGAAAATTAATAAAGTAAATTCAAATTAATAAACAGATTACATCCTTGGCATCGGATGACCTAATTGCTCTAATAATCCCGGGATACCGCCACCGGGTACTTGTGGCACATTTAACTTTGAAATCCTTTTTTCCCTTACAGTAATTTGAATTACTTCCTGCGGTATTTTAATTGATTTTCTTGTTGGTTGAATAGGAGCCAAACCGGGTATAGGTAAAGCTAATACTCCGGTATGAGTTCCAGTTATATCCACAGATAAATGGACTTCATTTCCTATTACTTTAATATTACTGATATTAAAGCTCCAATTAGGAATTCCTTCTGCAATTGCCCTGGAAATGGCGAAATACTGCTCCCTGTTTAACGGCATTGGCATAGGACCTACAAATTGGAAATCTTCTCTAACTATCCTCATTGCCCTATCAATATTACCAGTCTCAAAACATTCCATTCCTGCTAACGCAGTCTCGATTAATTCAAAATTATCTTTATTAGGCTTTTCAGCATTCGCAAAAGCAGTGTTATCAACGAAGTTTATGTACCGCTTTACTTTGTTATTTTGCATTGTCCAAACCATGACCCAATCCGATTCGAACTTTCTACCGGTTAATCTTGAAACTCCGTTGCTATATCCCATAACTACAATTTTATCGGTATCGGGTATAAATTCCCTCGCCTCAAATCTTGTAAATTCGTTGTGAGCATTTAGCCTGCTAAAGAACTCGGCTACTTCTTTTTTACCCCGGTAGGTGCCTGTTAAAGCAGCATCATTTGCTCCGGGATTAACCCACTCTACATCGTTTGATAAATTATCTATAATTCCCGGGATGTTTCCCTTCTCGAATTCAGCATAACATTGCTGAACAACTTTTAAATCTATTGAATTACTCATATATATACCTTTGTTTGTTAATGAAAAAAAATTGTTACAGCATCAAAATATAAAATATTTTAGTTAAAACAAAATAATAATTTAGTTTAAACTTATATTAATATATGTGCAATTTGTAGTATATATTATTTATACTTGCTCAATAGAGCTTTTTGTATTTTCAGAGGATTTATTTATTTTTATAATATAACTATATTATAATTTTAAAATACACAAATAATGATGAAATGATTTTCTGTAATTAATATGAATATATCCCCTAAGGAATTAGAATCCGCTCTTTTAAAATATTTCGGTTTTAAAGAATTCAGAAATAGCCAGGCTGAAATAATAAATACAATATTAAATGCTCAACATTCACTTGTCGTGATGCCGACCGGTGGAGGTAAATCTTTATGCTACCAGCTTCCGGCAATTCTGTCCGAAGGTACCGCAATCGTCATCTCCCCTTTAATCGCCTTAATGAAAGACCAGGTTGATGCACTTACTAAATCCAACATACCGTCAGCCTTTATAAATAGTTCCCTGCCTTTTGATGAAATTAATATTCGTCTTCAAAATGCGATAAACAGTAAATACAAATTATTATATATTGCTCCCGAAAGACTGGAAAGTACAATTTTCCAAAACATACTCGAAAAAATCAATATCTCTTTCCTCGCAGTTGATGAGGCTCATTGCATTTCCGAATGGGGACACGATTTCCGCCCTGCATATTTATCCATTATCAAAGCATTTCAAAATCTTAAAAATAATCCGATAATCGCCTTAACGGCAACAGCAACTCCCGAAGTTCAGAATGATATTTTAAAAATTCTCAAAATACCGAATGCAAAGAAATTCATCACGGGATTTGACAGACCAAACCTATCTTATATTGTGGAACTGACCGATAAGAAAATCGAAAGATTAATATCTATTTGCAAGAAAACTAAGGAAGGCTCTACGATTATATACTGCGGCACAAGAAAAAAGGTAGAAGAAGTAACCACAAAATTAAAAGCTGAATCATTAAATTTTGTAGGCTATCATGCAGGAATGCCAGATGAATTGCGAAAGCATACACAGGAGCAATTCATAAATAATAAATGTAAGTTTATAGTTGCAACAAATGCTTTCGGTATGGGTATAGATAAACCTGATGTGAGAAACGTTATTCATTGCGATATAACCTCAAGTCTCGAATCCTACTACCAGGAAGCAGGCAGAGCCGGAAGAGATGGCTTGCCATCTAATTGCATCTTACTTTATAACCCTACTGACAGAAAATTACAGGAATTTTTTATAAAAAATAATTACCCCCCTATTTCAACAATAGAGAAAATATATAATTATCTTTATAGCCTTCATCCAACTGCAATAGGTCAAATACAATACGAACCAATACTACTCGATGATGTCCAAATAGCTAATAAAAACTTTTTGCCGCTTCCAGCTGTATCGTCAATTTTAAATTTATTTGAAAGACATGAAATAATCAGAAGAAGCTACCCACATGGGAATGCCTCACTTATATTAACTGCTCCTAAAGAAAGAATCACCCAGTATTTCCATAACACTACCGATAAAAGGAAAAAAGTTCTCGAAGCTATTTTGAAATATGTGAATGCAGATGCTTTTTACAAATTGGTTGAGTTCGATTACAGGAATTTCCTTAAGAAATATAAATTATCAAATGACGAAGTAACAAAAAGTATTTTAGCTTTCGAGTTTGCCCAATTACTTAAATTTTATTTCCCTGAAAACGGAAAAGGAATTTGGCTCTTACTTGAAAAGATGCATTTTGATAAGCTTCCAATAGATTTCGATGCTTTCGAAAAAAGAAAAAAAAACGCTTATAAGAAATTAGACCTCGTCGAAGAATATGCAATGACCTCTACCTGCAAAAGAAATTTCATTCTCAATTATTTTCAGGATACAAGCGTCAGTAGGACTTGCGGGAGATGCAGCAGTTGTGTAGGAGATTCAAAAAACTCCGGAGTATTACGAAGGTTTAAAAAATAAATTATCTCAAATCAATTACACTTGTATTTTCAGGAGGTAGAAACTCAAAATATTTTTTAGGGAATTTTTTATTTAATACTACATCATTCACATCCCAGGTTTGTGTTCTCTTCCCATCGAAAAAGCTGACTGAATGAATATCATAATTTTTTGAAAGATATAATTTCAGATATTTTATGCCCGGTGTATTTTCATTTGGAATAAGTTTTAGGACTGTAAAAGTTTTTCCCTTTGACGAATTTTCTTCGGTCAAAGAAACCGGTTTGTACGTCTCAAGGAAATTAAAGAAGAACTGCTCTATGGAAGACTCTTTATTAATCCCTCCCTCGAAATTAGATATTATTAACTTTTTGTCAGGTTTTGAAAAATTCCAAAGAGTCTTACTGTCGCAAACGATGGTTCTGTCCGATATTTCGAGATAATATTTATTTCCTCTTTCGGCTGAAATCGAACCCCGCATATCAGGCATATCGGGAGATTTGAACTTTAAGGAAATACTTGTGATGTTTGAATATTTCTGTATCAACTGTTCAAAGCAGCTATTATAATCGTTGGTTGGCTGGGCGTTAAGTAATATTATATTGAATAAAATCGAGATACAAACAAAAAAATGAAAAAGACACACCCCTTTATCCCCTCTTAATAGAGGGGAAAACACACACCTTAATCCCCTCTCAAGAGGGGATATTAATATAATTTTACTATTCAATTTTTGCATCAATAGGTCCTCTTATACCGCTGTAATGAACAAGCTCTGAGCCAACATATCCTATAATTATCTTTGTGGCAACTTTTACGGGAATCTTCCTGTCATCATCAGTTACCCAGATAAAAATATTGCCTTCGCTTTTGAAAAGCCCTCCTTCCATTACAAGCGGCTGAATCACAACACAACGGAATGTCCCTGCTTCAACCTCAATCGTTTCCTTTCCCATCATCTTCACACCGAGAGAATGTGTTGTGTCATCAAAAAAATTCTGAAGATAAATTATCTGTCCCTTCTTCATATTCCTTAAATCCAGAGTTCTCACATAGAAAAACGCTGATACAATATCATGTACATAAGCCGGAACTTTATACGATTTATTATTTGCATAAGCCATATTGTTTTGCTGGTCGAATTTTGCCGTAAAATCGCGTTTATATTTGCCCTCCCTGACATGCTGCTCGAATTCCCATGGGAAAATCCCTCCCACATCGAGTATGGTTCTGTATGAATCTTCAACTTTATAAATCCATTTTAAACTTTCAAGGGAGCTGACCTGGAAGCGTATGTCATAGCATTTTCTGCCATCACCACGATAAACCGGATTTGGTAGAATATAAAAATATCCCGTTCCTGCTGTAATAAATTTATATCCTACTTTATATTCCAGCTTTTCACCAAAACCGAAAGCATCATTTTTTTGGTATCTGAAGGAAAAACTCTGTGCATCGCTTGATGCACCATTCAGAGCCGCACTTGCCCTTGGAAATGAAACCGTATAAATAAAAATTAATGAGACTATGATAATAAATACTATGCTTATACTTAGGATTGGTTTCTTTTTAATATATTTCATATAATTTTGCCGCTTGTTCATTTTATTTAAAATTCAGACGAATGAATTTGAACTTTACTTTACTGCTTCAAAGGAATCACTAATAATACTTTCTCAAAAATAATATTTTAAATTATAAAATTTTCGGATGAACAGCAATTTTCAGAGCGAAATTAATTGTTTTTTGATAATTTTGATATTCAAATTTACAATCAATAAATAATATGACACACTTTAGAACTGATGAAAGATATGAACGTACCAAAAACGTTCTTGAAAAAAGACAAACTACTTTAACGGTAGTACTCGAAAATATTGATGACCCTCATAACCTGTCTGCATGCCTTCGTTCATGCGATGCAGTTGGCATATTGGAAGTAAATGTAATTTATAACGCAGGTCAGCCCTTCCCAAAATTAGGCGAAAAAAGCTCTGCCAGCAGTCGGAAATGGGTAAATATAAAAAGATTCGATTCGGTAAAAGAATGTTATAATTCTCTCCGCGGTGAAGACAAAAAAATATATACAACTCATTTAACAAAAGATGCTGTTTCAATTTATGACCTGAATCTTACAGAACCTGTTGCACTCGTATTTGGCAATGAACATTCAGGCGTATCCGATGAAGCTGTTGAATTGGCTGACGGTAATTTTCTTATTCCGCAGGTTGGAATGATTCAGAGCTTAAATATATCAGTTGCCTGTGCCGTTAGTGTTTATGAAGCTTTTCGTCAAAGGAACAATGCAGACATATATAATAAACCTCAACTCGATGAGAATTTATTAAATCAATATCTTAATGAATGGCTAAAAAAATAAAAAACCCGCAAGATGTCTCACGGGTTTTAATTGGAATTAAAAACAATAAAAAATCATATAAAAACTATTTAATTATTCTGAATGATATAGTACTTATATCATTACCTGCCGTCAATTTTAAGAAATATACTCCTGATACTAAATTCTGAGTATTAATTGTATAAATACCCAATCCGCTATCGCTATTGAAAATAGATGTAGAAATCACATTCCCGAGAGAATTGATAATATCAACCGATACAGCTCCCCTGAAAACAGGCATCTGAACATTTATTTCATTCGTTGCAGGATTAGGATAAACCTGGATTGCGGAAATAACCGTATTATTATCATTTACAGCAAGGAAATTACCGCTTGTCAAATCAACAGACTTATCTGCGAAAGTTGTATCATTAGCAAGGGAGAAATTATCGGTATAAGAATAATACCCGACTTTATCAACCTGCAATGTATAATTCCCTTTATTCAAATCATAAATTTCGTAGTTACCGGACTGGTCACTAAAAGCAAAATTCACAACCTGGCTTTGAGAATTTAGAATATAAACAACTGCTCCCCTGATAGGATGTGTATTTAAAGGAACATTACCACCTGCTTTAATGATACCACCATCTCCTTTAACGGAACCTTTACAGCCGCCGTTACCGCTTACACTGTTTCTTTTCATGACAATAGCTATTATGGTTCCACCACTCCCGTCAACAGGAACGTTAATTTGAGTTGCTTCTCTCCATGACCTGACTAAAGGTGTATTAAGCCTATAATAACCGGGAATATACTGCCTGTCTTCAATGAAAATCATCACTACATATTTGCCGGGAATCAGATGATGGAACGAAAAATTGCCATTATCATCAGTAATTGTTGTCCTGCTAATATATAGATATGGTATTTGCTGCCATGGACCAGGACCGACACGGAATGCAATTACATGAGCCCCCGGTAAAGGAATACTGTCCGTACCCTTAACAATTCCTCCAAAATCATTATTCAATGGAGGAACTTCCTGAAGTGAAAAATTAATACCTGTTGTGTCGCCGTTCAAATCTATTATATCGGCATCTGCCGGGTCTGTTACCTTGTTATAATATTGAGGTATCAATTGAGAATCAGACCCCTGGGTTGAATCCATGTATTCGCATAATGCAATATATGAAAATCGGTTTGAAAGACGAATCTGATAGTTGCCGTGGTCATCGCTCCAGGTTTTGAAGTCTTTGATTTCATTCGTTCTCTTATTCCTTCCGAAAAATTGTACATTTGCAAAAGGAAGAGGAGTATTATCTGTATCCTTAACTACCGAACCAGTAACCGTAAACATCACTTCGGGAGCTTGAACCTGTACAGTTACATTTACAATCATCGAATCACCGCAACTTATATCAATCGGAGTGGCATCTTTCATTTCGCTGACATTTTCCCACCATTCGGGTATAAAATTGTCACCGGTAAAATGCAAAAGATAAGTGCCCTGGTCAAGCGTTACCTTGTAATTGCCATGTTCAAACCTGCAATCTGCGAATAGTCTGTATCCTAATGAATCATTTGTTCTTATATAAACTTCAACCATACCTGCCGGAACCGGCTTACCAATCTGGTCGGTTATGGTTCCCGAAATGCCGGAGAAACCTCTGCACTTTTTAACATTTAATATATAAGATTGAATATTAAAAACATTTGATGAATTTGCTAAAGATGCCTTAATAGCAATCTGATATCCACCCGCAATTGAGGGTGTCCATAGTAATAAACCGGTATCCGGGTCAATTGTCATCCCATCAGGAGGATTAATCAGCTCATATTTTAATGCTTCGCTATCAGAGGCAAAAGCTTGTACCTGGTAAGAATAAACTTCATTTACATAAGCATCCAAAGGTGGTTTTGATAGAAACGTTATTCTTATAGGTTCGCTTTTCGGAGCAACTTTTATATCAAAATTAAGGGAATCACCGCAACTTAGAGAAATTGAATCGGCATCCCTCATCTCCAGCTTGTCTTGCCACCATTCAGGATTAAAATTATCCCCTGTGAAATGTAGATAATAAGTACCCTCATCAAGTTTAAGATTAAATATGCCATGTTCGAACGGGAAATTAATAAAAGGCTTTAGTTGAGGTGCATCTGTTTTAATCCAGACTTCAACAATTCCTCTGCCTACGGAATCACCGTTATCAAATGAAATTGTTCCTGTAATGCCTGTGTAAGTATTGCACTTGAAAACAACCAAAACATAATTTTGTACATTAAAAATATTCGGAATGTTTTTATCTCTTGCCTTAATACTTATAGGGTAACAACCCGGTCTTGCCGGCATCCAATTTATCAAGCCGGTATTCTCGTCAATAGTCATACCCGGAGGCGGTTGAATAAGAGAATACTTTATTGTATCACCATTCGAAGCGGTTGCAGTAACCTGGTAAGAATAATTTATATTAACAAATCCGGTTAATACAGGTTGAGATGTAAAATCAATCCTTATCTCCTGATTTGGACCGTAATTTCTGAATAAAATCGGTGTCCGTGGGCTTTCTCCAAATCTATTTATTGCGGTCATAAAGAAAGAAAATTGACCGGGCTGGACGGGAACATAAGTAATAAAGTACCCGTCTTCCTTACGGATTAAAGAATCTTTTCCCCTCGAATCCCAATACACAAAAAACATATGCATATCTTCGGTATGACCCGGAGCCATATATAAACAGAAAAAATCCGCACTATCGCCTTCAG
>JBEKWK010000122.1:0-8334 GCA_049513175.1 FCB group bacterium | reverse complement strand
AGCAACGACTTTAATAATATGATAGCCATACTGAGTTTCAACAGGTCCGACAATCGAGCCGACTTTTGCGTTAAATGCCGCCTCCTCAAATTCTTTTATCATCTGACCTTTATTAAAGTATCCAAGGTCACCGCCATTTTGTCCCGAACTTTTGTCTTCCGAATACTTCATTGCAAGTTGAGCGAAGTCTTCCCCGCCTTTGGCTCTTTGCAATAATTTTTCCGCTTCGGTTTTTGCACTATCTTTATTATTGCCGAACCTTACTAAAATATGACTTGCCTTCACGGATTCATTATCGCCGGTACGTTTCCCATCCAATCTGAAGAAGTAAGTGCCATCGTTTAACACAATTGGTCCTACTACTTCATCTTTTTTCAAAGTTGTCAGGAAAGGTAATTTGGAATTATCAACCTTTGAAATAAGCTCAAAATCATGGGATGTACCGCCATATTCACTTAAAACTATATCAAATGCACTATCCTTTTGTGATACTGTTGTAACCGATTGCAGTTCATCTGCTATTTTCTGAACTTTTTTATAAGCCCTGATAGTATCATCTTTTGAAGCGGATATAGTAATATTTATATATTTGATTTTTCTCTGGGACTTAGATGTGTACAAAGATTTATGCTTATCGTAATAATCTTTAATTTCCTGGTCGGAAACTTTTAGTTCAAAATCCTGAACATTCTTTTTATCAAAAAAGATATAACTAAAATCTGTTTTGGAATTTTCATTAATAAATTCTTCAATCGCATAGCTCGGAGAAAGTACTGAGGAAGAAGTTGCTACAGCCGCAGTAAGAGCATCAATAAGCTTCTGCTGTCGGACATATTTATCAACGTTTATCAA
Source organism: FCB group bacterium (assembly GCA_049513175.1). Lineage (GTDB taxonomy): Bacteria > Bacteroidota > Ignavibacteria > Kapaibacteriales > UBA2268 > JBEKWK01. The sequence continues at coordinate 7,482 of JBEKWK010000122.1, read as the reverse complement.
TTCTTTTTTAAAATCATAAACAAATTTTGCCTTCTGTTCGGGTGATACATTTTTTCCCAAATAGTTAACCATCTTATCGGGGTTTGTAACTAATTCGAGGTATAATGCTTTATTGAAATTCCCAAGACTATCGGTAAAAGGTTTGGTTAAAAATTCAGGCGGGGTCTCGAGAAGGACATCTAATACGTCTTCATCAGAAACAACAATACCTGCTTTTTTAGCTTCCTGTTTCATAATAACATCATCAATCATCTGGTTCCAGACATCATTGCGTATCTGCGTTTCATCTATTTGAACATCTTTACCCTTACTATCTTTTTGACGGGTTTCAACCTCCTCTTTTATCCTTGCTTCGTAGTCTTTATAAAGAATGCTTTCACCGTTTACAACTGCTATTTCAGCCGTCTGGTAATTTGAACCCGACCTCATCAGGTTACTTATATCAGCATCGGAAGCAACCATAAATCCTACAAATAATACAGCAAAAGCTGCAAGAAAATACGGTGAAGTTTTCCGCATTTTTTCCATAGTTCCCATTATTTATTATCTCCTTTGGTCGAAAATATTTTCACTATATAATAATTTTTATATAATATAGTTATTACAAATTTGGCTTATTATAGAAAACAAAGTTATTGACGTTTTGTTTAATTTCCAATTTCTAATTTAAAAACAAGTTCTTCATACTAAATTATCACAACAAATTTGATAGATTTTTGACGTTTTTTCAAATAGTTACTTAAAGTTCCCGTCTTAGTTTCTGATTTCAACAAAAATTACATTTTACTTAATAAAATCTATACTTACTAATTAAAAATAACATTACTTTAGTTTTGAAAGAAAAAATATGAACATCGGAAAATTTCAAATTGATGTACTCGATACCGGCATTTTTGGTTTGGATGGTGGTGCTATGTTTGGCGTTGTTCCCAAAGCACTCTGGGCTATTGCATATAATCCCGGTGACGAACTCAACAGAATACCTCTTGCCGCAAGACCTTTATTAATCAGAACCACTGATAAAATAATTCTTGTGGACACGGGAAACGGAAATAAAATGAGTGATACATTTGCCGAACGATACGGAATTGACAGAGAAAAATCCTCACTGGAACTTGCATTAAAGCCGTTTAACCTTAAACCGGAAAAAATAACCGACGTAATTTTGACACATTTGCATTTCGACCATGCAGGCGGGGCTGCTGTTATTAAAAATGGAGAGATAGTTCCAACTTTTCCGAATGCAAAATATTATGTACAAAAAGAACACTTGATGTGGGCTGAATCACCCACGGATAAAGATAAAGCATCATTCGTTAAAAATAATTATCAATCGTTAGTACAAAATGGATTAGTAGAGACATTGGATGGTCCCGGAGAATTATTTCCGGGTATAACTGTAATGCCAGTAAACGGACATACAAAAGCAATGCAGATAGTAAAAATCAGCGACGGCGGGCAAACATTGCTATATTGTGCAGACCTTAGTCCTACTTCTGCTCATGTTAATATACCATTTATTATGGGCTATGACAATAATCCTTTGACAGTGATTGAGGAAAAGAAAAAATATTTCGCCGAGGCTTATGAAGATAAATGGATACTATGCTTCGAGCATGATGCATTTGTCCAGGCTGCATACGTAAACAACACCAATAAAGGTTTTTCGGCTGGTGAAAAAGTGGTGATAACTAGTTAAAAGTTTGTAAAGTTCATAAAGTTTATAAAGTTGAAAATAAATCAAATTTTGGTTTTAATGAAAATATCTCTCAACGAAATAAAAAATACAAAGCAAATCGAAGGTAAAGAATTTATCTATATCTGTAATTCTTCAAATATTTTTGAGAAAAAAGGTATAAAAGTTGAATTTACCGAAGAAGCCGATATGCAGGTGGCTATCTTCAGGCTGAACGGAGAACTATTCTGCGTTTCAAATATCTGTCCACATCGGCACACTGACCACATCTACGAAGGAATCATTGAAGGAAAAAACATTGTTTGTCCCGTGCATGGATGGACATACTCATTAGAATCAGGAAAAAATATTAATCCCCTTCAAGGTTTGCGAAGCCTCATTCATTATGATATAATTGAAATTGATAATAAAATCTATATCGAGAAACCTGAAGTCATCATCCCGGAATGGAAAAAGAATATACTTTTATAATTCTGGATTCTGAGTTCTGTATTCTGAATTAAAAGATTTAAGATTGCAGATTTAAGTATTAATTATTGATAACTCCTAATTCCTAACTCCTAATTCCTAACTATTTTAAATTATTCCTTTCCCCTTTAAACCATTCAATTCTTCTTCAGTATAACCAATTTTTTTCAGGATTTCAAAAGTATGCTCGGAAAGCAGTGGCGGGGGTGATTCGACTTTCCCTTGTGTTTTATCTAATTTTGCAGTCATATTGAATAGTCTCACATCTCCAATGCCTTCAACATTTATGGTTTTGAAAGTATCTCTAAATTCGATTTGCGGTGCTGATAGTGCATCCTTCAAAGAGAGAATTTCTCCGGAAGGCACGCCTGCTTTATTCATAGCTTTAACCCAATAATCCGTACTCTGTTTTGTTAGACTTGCTTCAAGCAGAGGAGTTAATTCAAAGCGATTCTTCTTTCTTGCATCCCTTTCCTTGAATCTTGTGTCTTCTTTAAGTTCGGGAACACCCAGCAGGTCAGCGACTGCTTCCCATTGCTCCTGCTTATTTGCGGCGATATTAATATATCCGTCTTTTGTCTTGAATGTCCCGGATGGTGCAGCAGTGAAATTATCATTTCCAAGTAATTGCGGCTCCTGACCTCCGATAAGAAGATTCGCCGCAACCCAGCCCATGAGAGGCATAATCGAATCGAGAAGTGCTATATCAATGAATTGCCCTTCCCCTGTTTTCTCGCGATAATATATTGCAGACATTATTGCAAATGCAGCATTCAGACCTCCAACCGTATCACACAAAGGAAACCCTGCTCTTAACGGATTTAACCGTTCATCTCCATTGATTGCCATAACTCCGCTCAAACCCTGAATTATCTGGTCATAAGCCGGTTTAAATGCATCTGGACCGGTCTGTCCAAAACCTGAAATTGCACAGTAAATTAATTTGGGATTTATTTCAGATAAAGTCTTATAACCTAGCCCTAATCTATCCATGACTCCCGGTCTGAAATTCTCAACAATTATATCTGCTGTTACAACAAGTTTCTTAAAAATCTCTTTTGCTTTTTCTTCTTTTAAATTCAGAGTAACGGATTTTTTATTTGCATTCTGTGCCAAAAAGCTTGTACCCATCAGCTTTTTATTATAATCATTCACACAGCCTAATTTTCTTGCAAGGTCGCCGTCAATTGGATTTTCAATTTTAATTACTTCGGCACCAAGCCATGCAAGATGCAGTGTAGCAAAAGGTCCCGACAATACATTTGTCAAATCCAGTACTCTTATGTCATCTAATATCTTCATTCATCACTCCCAAAATTAATGCTTTATTGGTCCGGATTTATAAATAAACCCGGGCAATTCTTTTTTGAAAAAATCACATCCTTCTTTAGTAACATTTATAATATTTTCTATTTCAATATCTTTTCTCATTTCCATATTCTGTAAGAAATGCACCAAATCCTCAGTGCATACATTTCCTGCAGCAAGCTTTGTAAACGGACAGCCGCCCAAACCACCAAATGCGGATTCAAAATATTTTACACCGGAATTTAAAGCCGCATAGCAGTTAGCAAGCCCCATTCCATAAGTATTATGAAAATGGCAAGCTAATTCTAATGTACTATCCATAGCATAAATAGTATTATACATTCTCTCCACCTTTACCGGATTTGCATGACCTGCGGTGTCTGCAAGACTAATATTTTTTATTCCGGCATTAAGATATTTTTCAATAATATTGTACACTTTTTCTTCAGGTATATTTCCTTCAAAGCCACAGCCAAAGGCAGATTGCACAGACACCTGTACCGTATTCCCTGAATTAATTACATCTTTAGCCATGTTTATTATTCTCTCTGTTGCTTCTGCAACTCCCATTCCGGTATTTTTATTACTATGCGTTTCGCTTGCAGATACACCCATACAAAATAGAGCAACATCACAATTATAGGCTCGCTCAAGCCCTTTCTCATTTAATAGCAAACCTGAAAAAATTATATTCTTATAATCTTCATTCTGCTTGAAATGTTTAAATAATTCATCAGTATCTGCCATTTGAGGGACTTTCACGGGATGAACAAAAGAGCCAAGTTGTATAATATCAACCCCTGATTTAATTATTTCTTCTATCCAATGGATTTTTGTTAGTGTCGGAATTATGTCGGATTCCATCTGTAATCCGTCTCTCATTCCTACCTCGTGAATTTTTATATCTTTGATTTTCATAAAAGTATTTTTAAAAATTGTAAAAATTACCTTTACAAAATTATAAAGAATAGTTTAACTCATGAGCAAAATAAATTTATTGGTTAATCATCAGGATATCATTTAAATACTGCTGACAAACAACAAAATATTTAGTCCGGTAACTATTAATCCTATAGCCCATAACATTATACTGCCTCTTAAATCATTGGCATAAATACCCATGACTTTTTTAGAAGATGTGAGGTAAATCTGTATGAAAATTGTGAATGGAAGCTGCACACTAAGAAGCATTTGTGATATAATTAATCCCTGGAAAGGGTCTGAAACAAAAAATATTCCGACCAATGCAAACAACAAAACAATCCCTACGCCAAGCCTTGTATGCTTATCCTTTATATCATATGGTTCACTGAACAAACCGGCAAAAATTGAACCGCCTGCTAAGCCTGCCGTTACAGTCGAAGCTATTCCTGCAAACAGTAGTGCCAATGCAAAAATTAATGAAGCTGAATTTCCTACCATAGGTTCAAGAAGCTTTTGTGCCTGGTCTAATTCTTCAACTTTTATTTGGTTCGTAAAAAATACTGCTGCTGCAAGGAGAATCATTGCACTGTTAATTCCCCATCCTACAATCATTGAAATCAATGTATCATAAAATTCATATTTTAATTGATGCTTAATAATTTTTTCATCCTTTAAATTCCATTGCCTGCTTTGTATGATTTCAGAATGAAGGTACAAGTTATGAGGCATTACAACTGCTCCGAGTACACTCATTATAATGAGAATCGAGCCATGTGGCATTTGAGGCACAACCCATGATGTAACCGCTTGTCCCCAATTAATATGTACCATTGCTAATTCAACTATAAACGAAATACCTATAAGCGAAACGAAACCGATAATCCATTTTTCTATTTTTCTATATGAATTAGAATACAGCATCCATCCTACAAAAAGTATAATTATAACAGATCCGATTCTTAAAGGAATCCCAAATAACATTTGCAAAGCAATAGCGCCTCCCAATATTTCAGCAAACGCAGTTGCAATACCAGCTAAAACTGCTGAACCTAAAACTGGTTTTGAGATTGAAGGTTTAATATATTTAGTTGCGGCTTCTGATAAACATAAACCCGTTGCTATACCTAAATGTGCTGCATTATGCTGAAGTACAATCAACATAACTGTTGATAGTGTAATCATCCACAAAAGGTGATATCCATAATAAGAACCGGCGGCTACATTAGATGCCCAGTTTCCGGGGTCAATAAACCCAACAGTTACCAACAAACCCGGACCAATATATTTGAAGAAATCCAAAGCCATCAGACTTGGCTTTTGCTCTTCACGAAACAAATTCTTTAATCTATTTAATATCATCCAAGTACCTTCTTTGACATCCAAGGTAATGAATCTAAATCTACATTTCCGCCGGATAAAATGATTCCGATTTTTTTCCCGGATAAATCAATTTTGTTCTCTAATAATATTCCTAATGTAATTGCAGAGGATGGCTCTACAATAATTTTCATTCTCTCCCATATCAAACGCATTGCACTTATAATTGCATCATCGCTAACAGTAATTATCTTATAAATATGTTTCCTTATTATATCAAAATTCAACTCACCTAATGAGGTTAAAAGCCCATCGGCAATAGTATTTGGATTTATTGATGGAATTATTTTCCCTTCCCGAATTGAACGGTAAGCATCGTCAGCACCTTCAGGTTCTGCAGCGATAACTTTAGTATTTTGTGATAAAGAAGATGTTGAAATTAATGTTCCGCTTAAAAGTCCACCTCCCCCGACAGGTGTAATAATATAATCCAGGTCTTTCACTTCATTTATTAATTCCAATGCTGCAGTTCCCTGTCCTGCAATAACATTAAAATTATTATATGGATGTATAAATTTTGCTCCTGTTCTTTCGACAACTTCATTCAATGCCGTTTCTCTTGCCTCGAGAGTAGGTTTGCAAAAAACGATTTCCGCCCCATATCCTTCGACAGCTTTCACTTTCACTTTCGTTGAATTTTCAGGCATAACTATAAATGCTTTTGTGCCTCTCAATTTTGCCGCTAAAGCTAATGCCTGGGCGTGATTTCCTGAGGAATGAGTTGCAACGCCTGACTTTATTTCACTATCAGGTAAAGAAAAAACGGCATTGCATGCACCACGAAATTTGAAAGCTCCTACCTTCTGAAAATTCTCACATTTAAAATAAATATCAGAATTAAATATATTATTAATACTATGACTTACCAATACCGGTGTCTTTATTGCGTATCGTTCAATAATATTGGCTGCTCTTAAAACGTCATTGATAGTTGGAATTTCCATTTTTAAAATTCAATTTTTTTATTTTTTAAAAAGAATATAACAAAATTAATAATTATTATTTACATTAAATATTGGTATAAATGATGGAAGCTGTTGTAAGATTAGATAGGAATATGCGATTTATAGGGATTAATGAATTAGGTCTGGAAACTGTATTCGACACTCATCCCATAAGTGGAGGCGAGGATACTGCACCCACACCGAGAGAAATTGCATTGCAGGCTTTGGGTGCCTGTTCTCTAATGGATGTTGCAAGTATTATCAGAAAAAAAAGAAAAGAAATTATTGACTTGAAAGTATTTTTAAAAGGAGAAATTGGGATTGAACATCCAAAAGTAATTACAAAAGCACATTTAATATACGAATTAACAAGCTCAGATGCCGAATTTGGTGACCTGGAAAAAGCTGTTGAATCATCCCAGCAAACTTATTGTGTTGTCTCTGCAATGTTCAAACGTTCCGGGTGTGATGTTACATACGAATCTGTTTTGAAAAGACCATAACTACAAATTAAGAATTAAAAATTAAGAATTTTTAAAAATTTAGAATGTAAAATTTAGAATGTATAATAAAAATAGTAAGTAGTTTTAATTTTAATAGAAAACAAAATAAATTATTTAACCACAATTCTACATTTTACATTATAAATTATACATTTAAAAAAATACTTTATGAACTTTACAAACTTTCTTCTGAAAACTGATAAAGAAAACTAATAACTATTTAAAGGAAGGAATATGAAACATTTTATTAGAATTATTTTTA